>SICO01000028.1 GCA_009691435.1 Candidatus Saccharimonadota bacterium
GCATTGGACACTCAAGCCATTCAGGCGCATAATAATTCATAAGAACTATGCAACCACAAGACCAAGTAGACAACACGCCAGACGCAGGCTTTAAGCCTGCGGAGAACGCTTTTGCCAATCAGCCTGCGCAGCAGAGCCCACCGCCATTGCCCAAAGAGCCGACTGCTGCAATAAATCCGCTCGCTAATCAGGTGGTTCAGCAACCAGCCCCTGTAATCAACATACTGGCCAAACATCCCATCCAGGCCCCAGCTCCTCCTGTAAATACCAACCCAGCCGCCGATAAATCTAACCTAGTTGGGGTGCGGGCCGACACAAAACGCCAATCAGGCGATGAGATACCTGAAGTCAAAGCCCCAGAAGAAACTCTATACGAGTGGCAGGCGCCAGAATTCGTTTATACTCACAAACCCGCAGGCTGGTACGTCGCTGTAATTGCATTTTTCGCAGCGCTTATGGTGCTGGCTTCCTTCTTTGTCGCTGGCGATATTCAAAAATGGATCACTATAGGGCTACTAGGAGTAATGGCAGTAGCAATCAGTATCTGGGCTAACCGCAAACCAGCCGTGCTTCAATACCGAATCACCACCTACGGCCTAGAGGTTGGCAATAAAAAACACTTATTTGACGATTTCAGGGTCTTCTATGAGTACATGGACTACAACCAGCCGAGTATCGATCTTGTGCCAGGCAAACGCTTCGGTACACTCGTAAGCCTGCCGCTGGCCACAAGCGAGGCCGACCAAATCGAAGAGACTATTTCGCATATGATACCAAAAATCGAACACAGCGAGGATGTCATCGATAAGCTCTTCCGGCGATTACGTTTTTAGCTTTATCAAAAAGTAATTATCAGGTATAATACACAGGTTCGAGCGCCCGTAGCTCAGCTGGATAGAGCGTTGGCTTGCGGAGCCAAAGGTCGCAGGTTCGAATCCCGCCGGGCGCACCATGTAGAAATATCATTTATATAAAATTGCATCCTGAACTAGGGTGTATTTTTATATAAAAGAAAAGCCCAGAGCAGAGAGTGGGGGACCGAATGTGGTCAACCCCTATCACTCTCCGTCTGGACTTGATGTGCGCTATAATAGCATAATAACTATAATTTGTCAATAATAATCTATGTTTTATCTCGGTCTGGCGGAGAGGGAGGGATTCGAACCCTCGATACAGTTGCCCGCATACTGCTTTTCGAGAGCAGCGCCTTCAACCACTCGGCCACCTCTCCGCGTCGTAAGTACAGCTTACACTCTTATCAAAGCCTTTGACAGAACCCAATTCGGGCTGTGCTTAAACTATTGAGAACTGATACAATTTATCGTAATGACAACCAAGACGCAACACCAACGTAAAACCGCTCTACTACTCAAGGAGTTCAATAGTAGCAAAAACTCTAGCCACAAGTTTGCTACTAATAAAAAATCCACTAATCTTTTCCGCTCTCGCAACCAAAAAAATACCAAACGGCTCAATATGCGCGACCTTAATGATGTTATTGCCGTTAACACCAAGGACCGAACTGCCCTTGTCGAGGGGATGTGTAGCTACCAGCAACTAGTAGAGGAAACCCTCAAGCACAATCTAATGCCGGCTGTGGTGCCACAACTCAAAACTATCACTCTGGGCGGGGCAATCTCTGGCATTGGGATTGAATCTAGCTCGTACCAATACGGACTTGCCCACGAGACGGTACTAGAGATGCAAATACTAACAGGCGACGGCAAACTAACCCTCGCTTCTGCCAGCAACCAACACAAGGATTTGTTTTATGGCTTCCCGAATAGTTATGGCACTCTGGGCTACGCCCTAAGACTCAAGATAAAACTTATCAAAACCAAGCCATTCGTTAAATTACGCTATGTGCTTTTTGATAATGCCAAAGACTACTACCGCGCTATGCAGGAAGCCTGCGAAAAGTCTGAATGGAAAGGCGAAAAAATTGATTTTATTGATGGCGTAATCTTTGACGACCACTCGATGTATCTAGTGCTCGCCCAAATGACTAGTGAGGCACCTTACCAGAGCAATTACAAATACCAAAATATCTATTACCGAGCTATGCTGGCAAGAAGCGAGGATTACCTTACCATCAAGGACTATATCTGGCGTTGGGACACCGATTGGTTTTGGTGTAGCAAAAACGTCGGAGCCCAAAACCCAATTATGCGCAAGCTATATGGGCCAAATCACCTCAAATCAGAATTTTACATGAAGCTTTTTGGGATAGATGCCAAATACAATCTCCTGCCGACTATCGATAAGCTTTTAAAAAAACCTATGCTAGAGGCAATTATCCAAGATGTCCAGCTGCCTATCCAATCAGCTGAAAAATTCCTGACTTTTTTCAATAAAACAATTCAAATACAACCAATCTGGAACTGCCCCGTACGGCAATTAAACCCAAAAGTAGAATGGTCACTTTTCAAAATGAAGCCACGCCAACTCTATGTCAATTTCGGTTTCTGGGATAGTGTTATAGTTGGTGAAAGCTTGCCCCAGGGACATCTAAACTGTAAAATTGAATCGGTAGTCAAGTTGCTAAGAGGCAAAAAATCGTTATATTCTAACTCCTTTTATAGTAAGGAAGAATTTTGGAAGCTTTACAATAAAAAAAGCTATGATATATTAAAGTCCAGGTATGACCCTGGGCTACGATTTAAGGATTTATACCAAAAAACTGTATTAAAAGGATAAAATAATAAATGAGCACAGGCCATGAATCTAAAAAACTAGTCAGCAAACTGTTGGCCATGGCTGATGTTAAAATCAATGGCACTAGACCCCAGGATATTAAAGTTAATAATGAGGAATTTTACAACCTAGTACTTGCCAGAGGCTCCATAGCTATCGGCGAAACTTATATGGAAGGAGCTTGGCAAGCCAATAAGCTAGATGTTTTGTTCGACAAGGTCCTGCGCGCTGGGCTAGAGGATAAAGTACAAAGCACTCTTAAGCTGCAGATGGCCAAAATAGCACTCACCGCTAGGCTGACAAATGCCCAGATGGGCAAACGATCATACAAGAATGCTCAAGCCCACTACGACATTGGCAACGACCTTTACGAGCCAATGCTAGGTAAAACCATGGCCTACACCTGTGCCTACTGGCAATGGGGAGCCAAAACTCTAGATCAAGCCCAAACAGATAAATTTGAGCTAGTATGCAAAAAACTTGGTCTCAAAAAAGGCATGAAGGTCTTGGACCCCGGTTGTGGCTGGGGGGGGTTAGCGATGTATATGGCCAAAAATTATGGTTGCGAGGTAGTCTGTTTTACGCCAGCCCACGAGCAAATAACCTACATTAAAGCCCATGCTAAGGGTGCAAAAGTTAAGGCCATTACCACCACTTGGCAAGATTATAATAGTACTACCAAATTTGACCGTATCGCCTCCATCGGCATGATGGAGCATGTCGGACCCAAAAACTACCGGGCTTACCTAGCCAAAATGAGCTTGATACTCAAAGACGATGGGCTGATGATATTGCATACCATCGGCCGTAATCATTCCGCCTTGCATGAGGACCCATGGACTGACAAATACATCTTCCCAGGGGCAGTTTTGCCATCGGTTAAACAGCTTGCCTCTGCCCTTGAGGGAACATTTATCCTAGAAGACTGGCACAACATGGGCATTAACTACGACAAGACCTTGCTCGCTTGGCATAGTAACTTCAAAAAATCCTACCCAGGACTCAATCATGATAAATACGATAAGAGGTTCTACCTAATGTGGGAATACTATCTACTTGTTTGCGCTGGCGCTTTTCGGGCCCGCCGCAATCAGCTCTGGCAAATAGTGCTATCTAAAAATGGCGCCGTGGGTGGGTACAAATCAATTCGTTAAGCTTTAACACCAAAGCACTACCCCTTAGCAATAGCTAAGGCCCAAATACGCTTTGCCCCAGATTCCTTGAGAGTCTTTGAACATTCAGAAACTGTCGCCGCGGTAGTAATAACATCATCAATTAAGACTATGCTTTTACCAACTACGTCTTTATGGCAAACGAAATTCCCTTGGATGTTCTGGAACCTCTTTACTCTCGACAAGCCAACCTGTTTGGTGTGATAAGCTCGGGTCAAGACGGTAGCAAATTGTAGGCCGTTAAGCTTGGCATAGCGTCGGGCCAATAGCTCAGCTTGGTCATATCCGCGTTGCCGTCGGGTATTGCCATCGCTTGGTACATAACTCAATATCATGTCAGCAGAATTCTTAATGGCTGGCAACTGGCCAGCTAAATACCTCGCAACGCTTCTTTTGCCGAGATACTTCATGGCATAAATAAGTTCTTTAGTCTGCCCCTCAAAGCGATAAGATATACTAGCTCCACTAAGCTTTGTTTTATTGTAGCAACCAGAGCAAGTCTTACCAGTATTATTCAGCCGATTGCAAACAACACAGGCAGGCTGCTTTGCAACCAGCGTCGATAAAGCACATTTTGGGCACAAACAAAGGCCTTCCTTGCCGCAAACTAGGCATTCATCAGGGGCTATAATATTTAGTAGTCGTTCCAGCATATACTTGCAATCGGTTGCTTACCTGATTATAATAATGACAAACAGGTTAACTTAGCAAGGATAAGGAGTTTAGTTTTATGGCAAGAAAAAATGAAATAGATGAAGAGATCCTAGAAGACGAATTTTTGGACGAAGAGCAACCTCAATCTGAAGAATGGATGAACGAAGAAGAGTTTGAGGGTCAGCTAGCTGTTGATGTTTATCAAACCAAAGATATGATTATCGTTAAGGCCCCGATTGCAGGAGTCAAGCCTGAAGATATTGATGTTGCGATTTCAGAAGATGTAGTAACTATCCGTGGCGACCGCAAAGACGAATTTGCCGTCGAAAAGGACAACTACTATGTGCAGGAGTGTTTCTGGGGCTCATTTAGCCGATCAGTAATTCTGCCCACCTCAACGGTAGCCGAAAAAGCCGAAGCTAGCCTCAAAGATGGCGTTCTGACAATCCAGATACCAAAAGTCGTACAAGAAGACCGTATCAAGAAAATCAAAGTCAAGCCAGCTATCTAGCTGACGACAGCCTAAATTGATATTAGCTACAAAGCACTCTAACTAAGTTGCTATTTAACCCCAGCAATTGACGCCGTAACCCTCTCCGCAGCTACTCGCACTGCGATGGCTGGGTCAAAGCCAACTAGAGCAGTACTTATCATCTCTAAAATTACGGCATCGGTCCTGGCGTTGTCACCCTTATAGTAACCCTGAGCGCTGGGCACCTGTTCTGCGAAAGGCCCAATAATGCTGTCCTGGCTCTGGGCTTTGGCCAAATCCAGCCGGCTGGCTGGCTTCATGGTCGGTACCGAATAGAGGTTCATTATTTCGTAGCTGGTCGAGAAATTATAAAAGTCCCAGGCGATATCTGAGTAGCCAGAAGTCTTAGAAACAGCCTCAGCCCAGTACTCCGAGTAGTTAAGAGGGGAATCGCCATTAACCTGCGGTACTTTGGCCATCTTAAAATTTAAATTTGGCGCCGATTGCTTAATTTGTAGATAACGGTAAGGGTAGTCAATAATCATTGCGGTCTTGCCCAGTGCAAAAGCCTGAACGTTATCCCCAAGCCCATCGCTCCACGAGTAGTTAGCTTTATTGGGCTTAGCAAAGCTAGTATAAAAGTCTAGTGCCTTGGGCGAGCTGGGGTAGCTGCTGTCTGTTGGCAACTCAAAAGTAGCCTTGGTGGGCGGGGTGTTTGTCATGACGGCACCGTTTTGCATCATTAATAGCGCCATAATACTTGGTGCGTTAGAAATACTAGCCGTACCTAGTGCGACACCAGACCTTAAAAGCCCATTACTAGCCTTAAGTGTTAGCTTGGCATTGGCATCAAGCAGAGATTGCCAATCTTTTGGTGGCTCGCCAATGCCGGCCGCACTAAATTTGTCGGTATTGTAAAACAAGCCAAGGGTTGGCAGACCGTAGCTAACCGCCAGCACCTCGCCATTGTCAGTTAGGTCTTTGGCGAGAACATTTGCAAAAGTTTTCTTGTATTCATCAACCGCAAATATTGTCTGAGGCGACGGCTTAATACTGGCCCTATAGCGCGGTAGCCAGTCGGAGCGCAGCATAAACATATCTGGCAACTTGCCGGCTCTGAGCGCATCGCTGAGGCGCTTGTCGTACTCCGCGAGCGGAATATTAATAACCTCAATAGTTACGCTAGGATGTATGGCATTCCAGCGTTCTAAAATGGGCTTAAAAACATCACTACCATCAACGGTACGCCAGTAGGTCAGCTTAATTGGGCCATTGGGGTAGTGAGCTTTAGCCTGATAGCTAAGCTTAGTGCTACCACTAGGCTTGGGGGATAGCACAAAGCTACCCAGTAAAAACCCGAATACTCCCATGGCGACAATAATAGCCATAGTAATTACCAGAGTTATAAGATTATCCTTGTATAGTCGCATTAACTATATTTTAGAGCAGAATCGATAAAACCGCACTAGGGTGCGGTTTTATTATGGAACGCAAGGCGGTTAAACTATTCAAAGTTGCCGACGACGAAGTTGGCAATCGAAAATGCTAGGATTGCAACAACAATACCGATAATGGCATATAAGATTGTATCTTTTGCAGCTTTAGTGCCTTTCTCTTCTCCGCCGCTAAAAACGTATCTAAACCCACCAACAACCAACATAATTACTGCAGCGGTCGCAACTAGGCCGATTAGAACATTAATAACCAGTGCTATTTGATCGGCTAGGGGGGTGGCGTCTGTGGCTCCTACGGCATCTAGAGAGCACTGTGCGATTTCTTGAGGTGTACCTGTACATGGTGCGGCCAAAACCTTCACACCGGCAAATGTTGCTGCCATACTCGCGCCATAGATTGCTTTTTTAACTGA
>SICO01000029.1 GCA_009691435.1 Candidatus Saccharimonadota bacterium
GCACGAAGTGCTACTCCGGCCTCTCTTCGAGTCTGAGCCTGAGGGCTCATCCCTCAGAGTCGAATGACCGGATTCAGCAATGATTCCAGATTTTCACCCCAAAACAATCAATGGATGTGTCTGGAAGCTTGTCGAAAATTTCCCAGACAAAGTCTATAAACCCGAAAAAGGCTTGTTTCGATCGGTCAAATATAAATAAAATTGTGCCACCAGCATTTTAGCTATCGTCTACGAAAAATTTGAAGGCCTTGCTTACTAAATTATTAATTTTGAAACCTCAGTCGTACGGACTAATGCCACGGTACCGCTTTGGCTTGCATAGTGATAATATATAAAATATGCGCAACAATAAGCCTAATAAAAAAAAGCCGACATTTTTTAAGCGTCATAAGCTACTAAAAACCTCATTATTATTGTTGGCTGCGCTGATTATTATTTTGATTGTTCTCAACATCGTTGGTAAGCTCCAGCAAGACGCATTTCAAAACGGCCTAAACAGCTTTTATGATACTGCTGGGCTCAATAGCACTGGCCCGCAAGGCGAAATAATACGCTCCGAGCCAGTGACAGTCAGCCTCCAAAATGGTACTGGTCGGCGAGTCTTGTACCGAACCCAACGCGCTGATGGTAGCAATACATTTACGTCGGGTATGATATATGTGCCATCCGCTCCCTCTAGCGCACCTCGCCCCGTCATGGCCTGGGCACATGGGACGCTAGGCATGGGGGATAGCTGCGCACCTTCGCGACGCAAGGATCCGATTGTCGGTACCGGCATGAGCTGGGTCGATGCCATGTTGGCTCGGGGCTGGGTAGTAGCAGCAACCGACTATGCTGGCTTAGGCACACCCGGGGTAGAGGCTTACCTTGTTGGCCAATCAGAAGCACACGATGTGCTCAATAGTGTCAGGGCTGCCAAAAATTTGCCCGGAACCAACGCCGGTAATAGCTACGCAATTTGGGGCCACTCCCAGGGTGGGCATTCGGCATTGTTTAGTGCTAGTCTGGCACCGAGCTATATGCCAGAATATCAGCTTGTTGGTACGGCTGCATCGGCTCCGGCAGCCCAGCTCGAATCGCTCTTAACTCAGCAATTCGATACTGCGGTATCGTGGCTGATTGGCCCAGAAGTTGTGGTATCTTGGCCAGACAATTTTGCAGGGCTTAACCCCGACCAAGTCCTGTCTACTCCCGGAGCCAAAAACTATCAGGCTACTGCCGAAGCCTGCATCAACGATGTTGCACTTGCCGGTATCATAAGAGCCAAGATTGGGCAGAAGTTTTTTACCCAATCTCTGATGACACTACCCGAATGGAAAAGCGTCATTGCCAAGGAAACTGCCCCAGTACTGAGCCCAGCGCAGCCTTTATTTGTGGCGGAGAGCTTAACCGACCAAGTGGTATTACCAAACACCACCGCACAGTACATACAGCGAGCCTGCCAAGGCGGGTCTAATTTGACCTCGCTTTGGCTCAACAATGTTGGCCACATAGCACTCCAGGGCGTGGTGGCCCCAAGCGTCACGAATTGGCTTGGCGACAGATTTGCCGGCAGAGTTACAGCACCAACGTGTAATCAGCCGCTACCGATTACTCCAGCTACCAACTAGCAAAAAACCCCACGTAGCTACAAATGAAGCAAAATTATTTGTTTTGAGGTAGAATGAAGCTATGAATACAGATATCAACAACATCAGCAACCGAACAATATTTAGGGTGCTATTTATAATACTGCTATTCGTGGTCGGGATGTTTTTGGTTGTATCTGTCTCAAAGCAATTAGTTTGGCTCGGAATATCATTTTTTTTGGCACTAGCACTAGAGCCACCAGTAAATTGGCTCAGCAGTAAGCTACCAAAAAGGAGCCGAGGGCTAGCCGTACTCTTGGTGGTGACGGTGACGCTATCTTCGATTGCCTATGTCGTAGCAGTTTTTGGACCCCCAATGGCCAAGCAATTTAGCGAGCTAATCAACAACTTGCCTACATACTACAAAGATTTTTTGAATAGCTCCAACCCAATCTCTAATTATCTAACTAGCGCTGATATTCCCAAGAGCCTTTCATTCAATGGCCAAAAGATCACTACTTTCTTAACCAATACGGGCGGGGGAGTGATAAATACTTTCAGCAGCATCTTTAGTAGTGTGTTGGCCTTCTTTACTATTTTGATTTTGACATTTTTTATGGTCCTGGAATGGCCAAAGTGGCACAGACTGTTCTGGCGATACCAAGACCCTAGCAAACTCGCACATCGCCAGAGCCTGTATAAGAAGATGCAAAAAACTGTTAGCGGGTACATTAGTGGGAATCTGCTAACGAGCCTTATAGCTGGGAGTGCAGCGGTAATATTTTTGCTGATACTCAAAAACCCATTTGCTATTGCGCTTGGGTTTATGGTGGTGGTGCTAGATTTGATACCGATGTTCGGAGCACTACTAGCCTCCGTAATTGCCGTTACCATCGTGATGGTTTATAACGGTGTTACACCTGCGATTGCTACAGCCATATTTTTCTTTGTTTACCAGCAACTCGAGAACAATATCTTGCAGCCTATTGTCTTTTCTAAGACAGTCAATATATCTCCACTGGCTGCTGGAATAGCTGCTGTGCTTGGTGCTAGTCTTGGAGGATTGGTGGGTGCTTTGGTGGCCATACCAATCGCCGCTTCACTGCAGATTTTGGTAAAGGATTACCTCGACCAAAAGTATTCAAAAAAGTAACTACTTAACGGCTCAAAGCTGATGATTCTTGAAGTATAATACTATTATGAGCAAACATAATTTTGATGACCAAGCGATTAAACGACACCTTGAACTGAAAGGTAAAATTGAAGTTAGCCTAAAGGTAGAGGTAATAACCGAAGACGATTTAAGTATATATTATACTCCAGGAGTCGGAGCTGTCTCCAGAGAATTAGCTAGGAACCCTAAGCGGGCTAGTGAGCTTACTATTAAATCAGATATGGTAGCTGTTATTTCAGATGGCTCGGCTGTTTTAGGGCTCGGCAATGTTGGCCCAGAAGCTGCTATGCCAGTTATGGAAGGTAAGGCAATGTTAATAAAAAAGTTTGCAGGCATTAACGCTTTTCCGATTTGCTTAGACACACAGGATAGCGACGAAATAGTTATGACAATTAAAAACATTGCCCCAGGCTTCGCAGGCATTAATCTAGAGGACATTGCCGCCCCGAAGTGTTTTGAAATAGAAAAGAGATTACATCAAGAGCTAGACATACCTGTTATCCATGACGACCAGCATGCTACGGCAATTTGCGTCTTGGCGGGGCTTATCAACGCGCTCAAGGTTGTAGGCAAAAATAAGGCTGACTGTAGAGTTGTTATTATTGGTTCTGGGGCGGCTGGTAACGGTACCGCTAAATTGCTCCACATGTGGGGGATAGGCGATATTACAATGGTGGATAGTAAGGGTATTGTCAGTTCTTTAAGAACTGATTTAGATGTACATAAACAAGCATTGCTAAAAATTACTAATAAGCTAGATTTGTCAGGGGGTTTACAAAATGCAATCAAAGGCAGCGATATTGTGCTTGGTTTATCACGAGCGAATTTATTAAGTACTGACGATATAAAAACTATGAATAAAGATGCGATAGTATTTGCCATGGCCAACCCCACCCCAGAAATCAACCCCGAGGACGCCATAGCTGGTGGAGCCAAAGTTGTTGCTACCGGGCGATCAGACTACCCCAACCAAATCAACAATGTCTTGGTGTTTCCGGGAATGTTCAAAGGTGCGATAGAAACCTCAACAAATTATGTATCTGATGAGATTAAGCTAAGAGCAGCAAAGTCATTGGCAGCAGTAGTAGTGGCTCCCACTCAAGACTATATAATACCCACAGTCTTTAATAAGGCTGTTGTTGACGCTATTGCAGCTGCCTTTAAAGCTTGAGTGTTATGGGCAGATAGCGTAAAGTTAAGCTATAAAATAATAAATTAATTATCATGGTCACTACCAAGCAAAGCATAGCAAGAATTTTACTACCAACCAAAAGAGAAATTTGGATAGTTCTGGTACTGGTCTTGATGACCTTTTTAGCCTTTGAAGCGAACCTAATATTCTTGAGAATAACCCAAGATAGTATTTTTTCTAATAGCAATCTCAAAGAAGACTTTGAGAGCCAAATAGATGTCGTTTTTTCGCAAAACAAGATAGCTAATATCATTAGCCTGGTAGTTTTTTGGGCTGGCGTGGGCCTCGTGGCGTATAGTATCATATGGTCCATATATTCATTTTTTTCAGAAGCTCAAGACGAAGTCAAAGTAGCAGCTACCTATACAAATCAAGCTACTGGGCACCAAAAACTTATTAGGTCCTTAATACAAGCAGGCATTTTGGCAGGCATTATAGCCCTCGGACTTTTAACGCTTAACGTTACGGCACCATACTTAGTAGATCTGTGGACTAGCGGGATACTATACATCCCATCGGAGTGGCTATTGGGGGTAGGGCAAATAGCTGGCGGGTTTGCAGGGATGTGCCTTAACTTTTATTTATTCAAAATTCTAATAGACTGGATAGAGGTACTCGAATAGTTTAGTACCTGCTAGGTACTAAACTAGTATTTGCGGATAAGACCTATCAGTACACCTTGGATCTTAATAGGGGTACTGGCATCGATATATATTGGTTCCATGGAGGAGTTAGCTGGTTGTAAGCGGATACGGTTACCCTCCTTGTAGTATTTTTTTAGCGTGGCATCATTATTATTGATTAGTGCCACTACGGTATCTCCATTGCTGGGTACTTCCTTTTCCTGCACAACTACATAGTCGCCATCGTGGATGCCGTCTTCTATCATGCTACGGCCTTTTACCTGTAAAACGTAGGAGTTTTTAGAGCCAACCATGAAGGCTGGTACTTCTAGGGTCTCTTTATGTCCAGAGATAGTCTCTATGGGGCTACCAGCAGCAATCATGCCTAGTATTGGTAGTCCGATGCCCGGCTGGTTGATAGATGACTCCACTTCATCTACAGGCACTAGTGAACGAGCCGAATTAACGCCTTTTTCTAGAAAGCCTTTTTCAACTAGTGTTTCGATATGTTGGGCGACCGTAGCAACCGAATTCAGCTTGAGCCCATTGGCTATTTCTCGGTAACTAGGGGAGTAACCTTTTTGTTCGATAAAGGTCGTAATAAAGTCTAGTGTTTTGCGCTGTTTTTTTGTTAGAGCTGCTCTCATTTGGGTACCCTCCAATTATTTAATTTTTACTTTAAATTTATTATAGCGAACATAACGCGAACTTGTCAATACTTTAGCTTAACTAATTTTAAAATTTTTTTGTAAAGAATATCCTAACCAACTGATATTATTTGCTAAACCTGGTTGATAGGTTAAAATCTGCTGATTAGTGAAAATAATGTTGGTTATCTATTGACAAGCAATTCTACCTGACATAACCTAGAGAACATAAAGTAAATTAAGGAGGAAATAGAGTTATGGCATTTTCACACGAAAATTCAAAAGGACAGACATATTACTTACACTCAAAAGAGGTTACTCTTAAGGGCGGTCGACTGCAAAGAATTTATTACTTTGGCCGTGAAGCTAAAGAAGCTGCAATCGATGCAATGCCTGATGGCTACATCATCGTAGAGAACACCCGTACTGGGCTCCCTATTTTGAAAAAGGGCTAAAACAAACTCTTACCAAACTAAGCCCCTCGGGGCTTTTTTTGGTTATTGTAACTGGCTTGAAGTATAATAGTGTCGTGGCAGGGGCCCGTAGCTCAGTGGTTAGAGCAGTCGGCTCATAACTGATTGGTCGTTGGTTCGAACCCAACCGGGCCCACCATTGTTCTTTTATTAAAAATGTCCAGCCTGTGCTGGGCTTTTTTAATGGTGGGTGGGTATAACGGGCAGAGGCATGGCATGTACCCTTATTATATACTGGTGCAATTTTAGTATAAACCCTTGCTAATCTGAGTATTTATAGTGTATAGTTTTATTGTAATATTGAAATAGTACCTTGGTGGGTATAGCTCAGTCTGGTTAGAGCGACGGTTTGTGGTACCGTAGGCCGCGGGTTCAAATCCCGTTATCCACCCCAAGCAACCAAGACCATTAAATCAACTCGAATATCACAAATATATTTCAAGGTTGGTGAAAATAGCAACTAACATTATATCAATTTGGCAGCGACTAACCTCGCTGCCACTTTTATATCTTGCAATTATATTGTATTAGGTGTAGCATAATATCCATTCACTAGACGAAGCACCTTGACAGGTGAAAAGGAGAACAAAATGAAAATAGTTAAACCGCGTATTCTATCGGGCTTCATGGAATTATTACCTGAAGACCAGCTAGAGTTTAATAAGATGTATGATACTATCCGCCGAGTCTATGAGCAGTTTGGTTTTGCGCCCATAGAAACACCAGCGATAGAACTTGCAGAAGTACTGTTTGCAAAAGGTGGAGGTGAGACAGAGAAGCAGATATACCGCTTCAAGAAGGGTGATAACGATCTCGCTCTACACTTTGACCTAACCGTACCTCTTGCACGGTATGTTGCTCAGCACGAACATGAGCTAGTTTTCCCATTTCGTCGCTACCAAATGCAAAAAGTTTGGCGTGGCGAAAGAGCCGGGGCTGGCCGTTTCCGAGAGTTTTACCAGTGTGATATTGATGTAATTGGTACTAATAATGTGTTGGTTGATGCCGAGATACCTAGCGTAATCTATGAAGTTTTTCGTCAACTTGGC
>SICO01000030.1 GCA_009691435.1 Candidatus Saccharimonadota bacterium
GTGATCCCTTTTTCGGCGTAAGTGTTGATAAGAGCTAGGTCCATATCAGCCTGTTCGGCTGGGCTCATTTGCCCCGTCATTAACCTTAAAAGTCCATGGAGCATAATAATATTGGCCCTCAACGCATTGTCAGCTTCTTCGGGGTCAATAGTAAGTGGGATATCGAAGGGGTTGATGCGAGTATCGCTAGCCAGGCTAAGGTGCAAAAAGCTGCCACCAACGGCATTGCAGAGTGTCAGGTACTCGTTTTCGGGGTCAATTACGATTATATCGGTACCCATCATTAGCGAGCGCAAGCACTCGAGCTTAATGGCAAAACTTTTGCCAGCACCAGATTTGGCGAAGACGACCATATTGGCGTTTTCTAGGCTAAACCTATCAAATAGCACCAGCCCATTGTTTTGGCGGTTAATGCCATACAAAATACCCTCATCACGGCTGAGGTTGGCGGTAGTAAAGGGAAAGCTGGTCGATATTGCGCCGGTATCCATATTGCGTCTGATTTGCAGTTGGTCTGTGCCCATCGGCAAGGTCGAATTAAAGCCTTGCTCCATCTGGATTGTAGCGGGCTTAGCATACACCAAGCCAGTACCCAAGATACTTTCGATTTTTTTACCTATCTGCTCGAGCTCGGTTTCGTCTTTGCCATATACGGTTATATAAAAGCCGAACCGAAAGAACCGTTCTTCGCCAACCTGAAGTTTGTCGCGCATTTCTTCGGCATCATTGATCGCTGCCTCTAATTGGGGGTCGCGAACTTTACCCTTTTCTTGGTTAATGGTATTGCTAGCTTCGAGCTGGCCGACTTTTTTGCGAAGGTTATTTAAGACGATTTGACTCTCAACCGGCTCGATATTGAGGCTGATATCGACTATTTCATCGAGATTAATAATTGGCGATAGCCAGCCGGTGAAGAGTGTGCGCGGGTAGGCGTATACAAAGTATGTTCGAGCATAGCGGCGGCCAATTTTGACATAGTTACTTTTTACCTCAAAGCTACTGGGTGCAATAATATCGCGCAAGGTGGTAACGCCCTGCTTGTAAACCTGCTCTTGTTGCAATTGAACCGCGGTCTGGGGGTCGATTTTTGGTGGTTTGCTGCCGAAGGCCATTTTAGCTGGTTCCTCCTGGAGGGGCTTGTTGCTTGGCAGAGGCGTAGAGGTCTGGTGGCTCTTGCTCCTTGGGTGGGGGAGTATAAGGCCCCGCCGGTGCGCCATCGCGCGCTACCGCTGCCGTTGTCATGCCGCCAGTATCGACAAGCGCTTGATTTTGCGACTCATCGACATTGTAGGAGCCATAATAAAGCTCAATTACTTCTTGCGTTTTTAGGACCGCCGCCCGTACCCCGATACTGGCTAGGCCCTGAGCAACCATACTGGTGCGCAACATCAGCTCGTTCTTGCGCTGGGTAAACTGCTGGTCGGTCTGGGAAACATCCTTTGGGCTACTCAATGTGCCAGCAATTTGCTTAAAAACATTGCCTTTGGCCTCCTCGATAACAAAGTACGGAATCACTACGAAAAACTTTTTGTCCATAATGTTGGCGACATTTAAAAGCTCCCGAACATTAAAAATATAATCTTCCATTAGCTCGGCCAGTAGCGGGTTGGCTTGGTCGCTAAGCATTTGGTCGAGCTTATCGAGGTAGCCATCGAGGTCGATTTTGCGCGACTGAATGCATATTTGAATCGGAAAGTGTAGGCCGTTCAAAAAGCCCTGATACGCAAATTCGATGGCCTCTTTTTCGCCACCGCTTTTGAGGTCATAATTGGTCGGCGAGCACATTACTATCATCCGTAGGCTGCCGTCGCGCATAATTACTACACCATCCCGGACTTCTGCGAAGTTGAGGTGGCTCTGGGTACTCAAAAGCTCTCCCTTTTTTTTATTGGTAGGGGTAACGCTGTTGGCATATTCTTGCTGAGCTGGATTGGGCTGGTTTGGTTGCATAATGTTTTATTGGGTGGCGGGAGCAATCTTGACGGACTGCCCCTCTGATATTACATTTTGGTTGGCGGTGCGAGCAATTTGCTCAACTGTCAGGTTGTTTGATTGTAGCATAGCCTTTTTAATTATAGCACCCGAGGTGCTGGGATGAGAATTATTTTGCATCGGAGCTGACGACTTGGCCTTGCTGGCGAGGCCTTTTTGCATGCTATTCATGGCATTATGCTGAATGCCGGCTTCGACATTTTCTAGCAAGCCGTTGACCTGGGTACTTCTGGCGCTAGTAGCATCTAGTACATCGTCTTGCTGGGTAAGTATTAGGCCGGAGCTCGTTATGGCACTACCTGCAAGCGCAGCTGGGTCGACAATTCGCTGGCCGTACGCCGCCGCCTGATTGGTACTATCGACCAACTGAATTGTAGGGTCTTTTTGTGCCCCGTGCGTGTCCATTACGAGAGCCAGTTGCTTGAGGCTACCCATATTTATATTTTTGAGCGGAATTACTTCAGGGGCAATATCGACTTTTTTTACCAGCTCGACTTGGGTTAGGTCTTTGTCCCAGACCCTAACTCGCGGAACCACAAAATACTGCAATACCGCCACAAAGTAACTTTCGAAGCTCTGTTCTTGGCGCCGGCCAAAGCCGAGCAACAAAAAAAACCCCGTAATCGGTATTATTAGCACTATCATTAGCACAATTATTTTGCTAAAAAGTAACCACATTAGCCCGGCCCAGAGCAGGCCGATAATTACATATATAAATTGTCGCAGGCTCAAGGGGCCCAAGATTTTGTCTTCGGCCTCGATATCTAGAGGTACTTTGTACTGGGCCATTACTAGAATCCAGGCTTTATTGCATTAAGTGCAGCCTTGGCAACTGGACTGAGATTTTGCCGAAGTTTAGAGTCATTTGCCATTTTGTCTACCTCGCTTTTAATGTTTGCTTTAGTACCAGCCGAAGTTGTAGCCGTAAGGTAGTAATCGCTCATGAGTTTTACCGAAGTAGCGTCGAGCGCAACTATTTGATCGGCAGTAATCTTGCCCCAGGCGCCCTCGCCCGAACCACCCTTAAGGATATCTGGAGCCATAGCGATTACTTCGCCAGTCTTAGTACCTATGCCGGCCACAATGGTAGATTGACTAACACCTGCTGCTTGGAGGCCTCGAATACCAGTGGTATAGCTTGCGCCAGTTGCAGAGGTTTTAGTTTCCCCCCAATCCTTTCTGCCTACCATTTCTGAAACAGCTGCAGTTTTCATTTCAATGTTACTACCATTCGCTCCTAAAACGTCAGATGACTCCCCATGGGCAACTTTGTCAATCTCCCAGCCGTATAGGCCATAAGCATCCGTTATTGTTTCACCCTTGGCAGCAGAGTCTGCTCTTGATTTTTCTACTTGATCAATATAACGGCTGCCATATCTTTGTATATTGGCTGCTGACCTCGGTGCTGTAAAATCGTACCCCTCTAGCCTAGTTCCTGCAGCCTGCAAGGCCTCTTGGTTCCTACCACTAATAGCGGCACCAGCGGCAGCCCCTTGCCTGTTTACACTCTGTTTGTAGCGTTGGTTGGCTGTTCTGCCAGCTCGTCCCGCCGTGGTGCCATAAGCCCCAAAAGCACCTAGCTTTGCAAATGACCGTCTGCTTCTTTGGCCGAAGCCCCTACCTTCTGCCACCGATTTTGCGAAGTTCTGCTCCTTCCTGCGATCTCTGAAATCTTTAACACCCTGGGAGCTTTTAAGGTTAGCTGCCTTGCCTGCTGCGAATCCGCCAATAGCTCCTGCGCCTGCTGACATCAACCCCCCGGCCCACTTAAAGGTAAAAGGAACGGCAAAAAGGGGCGCGACAATAAGCATAAAGCCAAGTACTGGGCTAACGCTGCCGCCATCTGAGAATGCGATAGATGATCCGATTTCGGCTACCACAAAAAGAGCAGCAATCAAGGGGAACATCATCAACATTTTGGTTAAATTCTTCAACCAAGATTTAAACAGGCTCTCGGTATTTGGGAGGACCCAAGCAAGGATTCCCAGTGGTGAGCCTATGACTAGCATTAATATCATTAGCTCTCGTAGGCCAAGCGTAAAAAGTGTCCCCATAGCAGCTATGAATGCGACGGCGATAATCACAAACCCAGCGCCTGAAGCTAATGAAGCCAGCAGTACCGGTACGGCTATCGCTATCGCGCTGATTCCAATAACAGTAGCACCCCCGCTAAGTCCGGGTGCACTATTGCCATGCATCGTTTGAGTGCCTAGCTCAATAATGCCGACCGCCATAACATTTGTGAAATCTATCAGCAAGGAGCATAAGGCAAACGAAAATTGAATTAGTATCGCTGCCACTATTAGTCTGGGCAAGGTCCTTTTGACGGTGTACGAATCGACTCCAATCGAAACTGCGTTACCGATAATCATCAGCAGAAATACTAACACCAAGAGTGAGTTTGCCAAGTTCCGTATGGAGCTCCATAGATTAAATATTATCCCGTCACCAGTTGTCACGATAGGGTCATTATAGAGAATGCCCAGAATAAACTTTTCGATTCCATCAATCGCTTCTTTTATCAGATTGATCAGAGGGCATATCAGCCAACTCACGCCAGAGGCGGCACAACTCTTATCGGACTGTTCGTTAACCTTTTCTGAGATATCTTCATAGCAAGCATTCTTGTATGTGACAATTCCAAATACAAAGTTATGAGGGGGCTTACCGTCATCACACGGGCCGGTACTATTGATGGTGACGACGCTCGTATGATTAGCAGCAGTAGCTAAGTTGGTAGGCCTAATAGCAACGGAGTTACTACTAAGCACTATTTGAAAGGGTAGCATTACGGTAGCCACCACAATAACTATTAGGCTTAGTTTAATAATTTTTTTATTCATAAGCATTATATTAAGTTATCTATAATAGTATCATTTTTACCACCGCTATTGCTAGCTATATAAAAAAATATTAGTATTTTGAGTCTAATAACATTACAATTAGAAGATAAATGAAAAAAATTATATTTACACTAAGTATTGTTGCGGTCGGCCTGGCGCTAATGGTATTGGTTTTACCTACTCACAGCAAAGCTGTTGATGTACCAGAGAAGAAGAATTATTGCTCTGAGACTGGAGATTTTGCAACCAGTAAGTTCTGCGAGAAAAACACCAGCACAGACACTAGGCTCAATTCCTTGATAACCTATATCGTCAATATCGTTTTTGCCATAGTTGGCTCGATAGTAGCAATTGTTATAGTAGTCGCTGGGATACAGCTGTCTACCTCTTCTGGCGACCCAGCTGCTATTAAAAACGCCAAATCTAGGCTGGTAGCTGCAATCACGAGCCTCATTTTGCTTCTGTCGATGACTGCGATATTTAATTTGATTGGATTTCAGACGCTATGATAGATCTTGTTTTAATAAAAAAAGCTTACGCAGTTTCATTGATTGGTAATCTAGACACCAATAAAATATTTTCGCGAGATGGCTTGATCGGCATAATCCCCAATATTTTTCAGCTAGTGTCTTATACTACCGGCATAGTTTCGGTGATATTTGTGATAGTTGGAGGCATCATGCTATCAACTGCCGCTGGCAACGAAAGCCAAATAGTCAAAGGAAGAAGCACCATCTTGTGGGCTATTGTTGGCCTACTACTATCGATTGCATCTATCGGTATAACAACCTTTATTGTTCAAAGCCTGGGGGGTAGTGTCAATTGATGCAGAGCAAGCCCACAAAACTACAAGCGCATGTTTTAATTTCTAAAAAACACAGTACAATAGGCAGTACCATGAAGTATAGACCACTCAAAATATTCCTAGCAGCGGGGTTGGCTTTTATACCTAGGGCTGCTTTAGGAGCAGATCCTATACAAATAACATTGCCATCGCAAGGTTTGACGGTCGATCAATTAGTTGTCGGAATAATCAATATTTTGATATATGTATCCGGTGCTGCGAGTGTAATAACAATAATAGTTGGTGGTATAATGATGACGGTATCAGCAGGTAATGATGCCACAATAGCTAAGGCCAGAAACGCCATACTATATGCTGTGATAGGGTTGGTTGTCTCGATTTTGGCTTTTTCAATTCTTAATTTTGTACTGGCTCAATTCTAGATTTTCTTGCATAAGCATTATTAAAAATGTATAATTAAAGGTAAATATTAAAGGAGACAACAATGATTTCAATTAGTACTGTCAAAAAATCAATTTACGGGGCTACCACAGCCTTCACAGCCATGGTGCCTGTCGGCGCCAAAGCAGCAGAATGTTCTGGAACGCCTCAAGAGATTGCACAATGCTCGGTAGATCTTATAGGTGGTACCAACGCTCCCGTGCTCTCTGAGCAGATAGCGCTAATTATCAACCTGCTAATTGGCCTAATCGCAACCGCTGCCGTTATTATGCTAATCATTGGCGGATTTAGATATGTCTTTAGTCAGGGCGAAGAAAAAGCCACCAAGAGTGCTAAAGACACCATCCTCTACGCGATTATTGGTATTGTGGTTTCGATTTTGGCTTTTTCGATTGCCA
>SICO01000004.1 GCA_009691435.1 Candidatus Saccharimonadota bacterium
AGGAGAAACCAATGTTAAGGCTAAACCAACCGGCCCCAGACTTTAAACTACCGGCTTACCAAAAAGGCATTAAGGGCGACTACCGCGACCTCAGCCTGAAAGACTTCAAGGGCAAATGGATTATTCTGTTTTTTTATCCCCGCGACTTTACCTTTGTCTGCCCGACCGAAATCGAGGGTTTCGCAAAAATGGAGAAGGATTTCGAAAAAATTAACACCCAAATCCTGGCAGCTAGCACCGATAGCGTATTTTCACACAAAGCTTGGTTTGAGCGAGACCTCAAGGCTGTCGGCTTCCCAATCGTAGCCGATACAGCCCACTCGCTAACAAAAGATTACGAAATACTCAAAGAAGATAGCGGTGAGGCCGAGCGCGGAACTTTTATTATTGATCCCGAAGGCGACCTGCGTTATGTCGTGATGTCTGATGACAATGTCGGCAGAAGCGTCGAAGAGACAATGCGCGTCGTTAAGGCCCTCCAGACTGGTGGACTTTGCCCGGTCGATTGGGAGCCAGGCGATGCTAACTTGCAAAAGGGATAACAATGGAAGCTAATAACCCACTTAACAATCCTACGTCAGCTCCATCTGGGCCAAGCCTACCTAATCCCAGTGCCTTGAATTTAACTCCACCGACCAAAAAGAAGACAGGGCTGATACTAGCAATTGGGTTTGGCATTGGTATTGTCGTTTTGCTCCTAGTGGCTTTAATAGTAGTCTCGGGAAACAGTTCAAAGACCAAAAAAGCCGATCTAGACGCCCAGTATCAAAAAGGACTAACGCAAGGAGTAGCCGACCAAACCGTAGTATCTAACAATGAACTTTTAGCTCAAGCCTATGTTTATAAGTCACCGCCAGAGTTCGGTAGTTTTGAAATACCTATCCCCAAGCTCTGGAGCTCGGCCGTTGAGCCTAAGCCTACCGATGGCACCATCATAGGCTATGCAGACCCTAACTATATCGATCTAGAATCTGATTTTCATAAGTTCAAGCTTCAATTGAAAAGGGCTGATTATGATAAAGTCATTAAGGAATATGATGATAAATCTAAAAAAATAGGCAGCAATATCAAAGCTACAGATTTCACGGTATCAGGCATTACCGGCCGAAAGTATGTTGGCATCATTGATGATAAAAATAAGCAAAAGAGTGAGGTAGTGATTATCCCACTACGCGAAAAAATTATGATTTTCAGTACAGATGACGCCGATAACTATGGCGCTATCTTCGAGGGAATACTGAAGGGCACAAAACTAGTACCTTAAGTATCTTATGCTTGCCCTCATAGCTAGCATGCCTATAAGATTGTAGGTATGCTGTTTGACTATAACTATTTTAATTTTGTTCTGGCAGAATTAGTCGGCCGCATAGCCTCTGACCAACTCATTATTGAAGATACTCTAAAGCCCCGCCCAGCCTGTAAGCTTAGCTCGAAATTAATAAAATCGCTCTCAAAGCGTAATAAATTTAATGTTGACCTCCTAAGTCAACTGCTGTTTATCGGTAGGGAAATGGACGATTTTGATATTACAACAGCTAACCTACTAGAAGCCATTATATTGGCTAAGTCTGCCCTACAGACTGTTGATATCAAGCTTAATACCAGCCGTGTTAAGCCACTAGTGGATGTGATAGGGGAAGCAAGGGTCCTATCTGCAATTATACGTATGACCCTAGATATAATAATTCTCGATGACCTATCAATTAGCGTGCTAGAGATGTCCTTAAGGCGCAGAGGAGATTTTGTAACTCTACGCATTGCTGCTCCCAAAATAGCTACTACTGCTAGTTTCACAAAAGATATCCTAGAATTTATTGATAAACTTATCAAGAATTATGGCGGTAACATAAAATTCGTTAATTCTGCCAGCCAGCGCCTAGTGTTTATTCGCATGAGATTGTCTAATCAGATACCACTCCTGTACAATAAAAAGATATGAGCCAATCCGTATTGATAGTTGAAGATGATAGATTATTGGCAGAGGTTTATCAAAAATCCCTACGAGCCGAAGGCATTAAATCTGTTGTGACGTACGATTTTACGGGCGCCATAGCAAAGTTTAAGTCCAGCCAGCACTGGTTAGTTGTTTTAGATATTATGTTAGCTGATAAAAATGGCTTCGAATTATTAAAGAGCCTGAGGCGACAGCCAGGAGGTAATCGTTTCGCGGTATTGGTAGTTAGCGGTATGGCCACCAATGTGCTGAGTATTAACAAGGAAGTGATGGTTGCCCTAAATATTATTGGTGTCTATACCAAGAGTCAGTTTTCGATAGCGCAGTTTGTGCAGTTAGTAAAATCTCGTAGCAGGCAAATGTGAAACAGCTAGAGATCACTGGCTTTATAGTGGGGCGCATAAGCCTCAAGGATACCGATAAGATAATCACAGTGTTCTCTAAAGAGCAGGGGAAAATTAGTTTTATTGCTAAGGGGATTAAAAAACCAACTGCTAAATTACAGTCACATATGGAACCATTAGTAGAGACTAAATTTCGAGTATTAGCTAGCGCTAAGCTGCCGATAGTGGTAGCTGCCAGAGCGATTGGCAAGAACCAGTATAGCTCAAAGACCATAGAGATTAACATTAGTGGCCTACTACTGACTGAAGTTGTAGGGATGGTAATAGTCGAACAAATGCCCAACGCCGTGCTTTATCGCACCTACCGGCAAGCCTTAGCTGATATTGCTTCATCCAGCAAGACATCATTAATGCTGGGCTATGCACTTTTGGGCATTATGCAGGCATCTGGGATTGCACCTAATATTCAATTGCGAGAGGGGGTCAGCCGATATTATTTTAATTTTTCAGAAGGTTCTTTAGACAGTTCAAGGGTAGGCCACGACAGCACGATTATGAACACTCAAGTGGCTAAGCTCTGGAAAGTTTGCTTAGAGCACCACAAGTCAACAGTTAGAAGGCTAGATGTTAATGATCAAATATTGTCAGAGTCACTCAATTTGTTACTAGATTTCTTGCAGTATAGCTTAGAGCGCAAGATTAAAGCAGTTAAGGTCTTGAGTACAAGCACAAACCTTTTGCAGGCTGGTAGGTAGCTAAGGTATAATAAAAACATGAAGCAAAAGGACAATAAAACTTCAAAATTATCTGTAGACGAGTTAACTAGTTACGCCAAGAGGCGTGGCTTTGTGTTTCAGGCTAGTGAAATATACGGCGGCTTATCTGGTTTTTGGGATTATGGTCCTTATGGTGTGGAACTTATTAATAACCTTAAACAGGCCTGGTGGAAGACCTTTGTATATAATAATTTTAATATCTTTGGTTTAGATAGCGCTATTATTCAAAACCCAAAACTATGGGAGGCAAGCGGCCATGTCGCTGGCTTTGCAGACCCTATGATTGACTGTAAGGCGTGTAAACATCGCTTTAGGGCCGATCATGTTGCTGGCACTGACAGTGCCAACCTCAAAGAGCTAGAAACTGCGATACTAGACAAAGCTTGCCCGCAGTGTGATGCCAAGGGCTCCTTTACTAAACCTAGGCAATTCAATATGATGCTTACAACCCATGTTGGGCCAGCAGAAGATGATGCCACCCTAACTTATCTGCGACCCGAAACAGCAGGGAGTATTTATACCAATTATGAAAACGTACGCGAAACTATTCGTGGCAAAATTCCTTTTGGGATAGCGCAAATTGGTAAGGCTTTTCGCAATGAGATTACTCCTAGAGATTTTATTTTTCGCACTAGGGAACTGGAACAGATGGAAATGCAGTATTTTATCCACCCCGATACTAGCAAGGATGAATATGAGAAGTGGCGTGAATATACCTGGAAATTTTTGACTGAAGTCGTAGGCCTTAATAAATCTAACATGAGCTGGCATCAGCATGGCGAGGGCGAAAAAGCCCACTATGCATCAGCTGCACATGATGTTTATTATAATTTCCCACATGGCAACAAGGAATTGGCTGGTATCCATGATAGATCTAGCTATGACCTAAAGAGCCATAGCAAGGCGAGCGGCAAAGACCTTAGTTATTTTGACGATTTAACCAATAAGCGTTATGTTCCTCACGTTATAGAGTCTTCAATGGGCGTAGGGCGGCTATTTATCGCCGCATTAACGGAGGCCTATACCGTGGAGCAAGTTAATGGCGAGGAAAGGATAGTACTTAAATTAAAACCCCAGCTAGCCCCTGTGAAGGTAGCTATTTTGCCACTCAGCAAAAAACTAGAACTTTCTAAGCTAGCAAAAAGTATATTCACTGATATTGCTGGTGAGTATAATGTTGAGTACGATGAGACCCAGAGCATTGGCAAGCGCTATCGCCGTCAGGACGAAATTGGCACCCCTTACTGCGTCACGATAGATTTTGATAGTATTCATGACCAAGCTGTGACCCTCCGTGAACGCGACACGATGGCGCAAGAGCGTATCAAAATAAGTGAGCTCAAAGCTTACCTCGCAAAAAAACTTGCCAGCTAGCTATTTAGACCTTAAAAGTTACCCCGATTATTAGGCCGATACCGGTTGCGATACCGCCTACTATCAAGACCTCAGCCGCACCTCTGAGGCGACTTTTATGGGTTAATTTGCCTTTCAATATCCCTAGCGCTATTAACCCGAGTAGGGCTAGGCCAATACTGACCGGGATAGCTCTCATGTAGGGCCATATTAGGTATGGCAATAGTAGTATTACGCCAACTACAATATATGCAACAAAAATTAAGAGGGCACTTATTAGAGGGTTAGCTGGTAGTTTTTCTTTTATAACAGCCTCCTCGGTCTCCTCGCTAATAAACTCACTAGCAGCCATTGATGTTGATGATACGGAGATAATTACTAGAGCAGTTAGTAGTATCAAAGATTTGCTGCCGGCACCTATGGCGACACCTGCTAGGACTCCTGTCGTTGATATTAAGCTATCTTCAATACCGAAAAACAAACTATGGACGTAACCGCCAGATATTTTTTTATTATGTCTCATTCTTACATTATAGCAAATTTTTTTAGTGTGGGTAATTCGTTTTTTGTTCGCCTAAATGTCCAGGGTTATTGTTATATAAAACATTAAAAAACTACACTAAAACCCTTTACAGTGGGTAGTGAAGTGGAGTACAATGGTTCTAGTGGGTAAAAGTGGGTAACAAAAAGAGCAACAATGGATTACTTCGAACGAAAATTAGATGAGAAAAACAGGCTTACAATTCCAAGTGAATTGCAAAGTGAACTAGGCAACGAAGTAGTAGTCACACAAGGCTTCGGCCACTATCTGCACCTTTATTCCAAAATTGTTTGGGACGGCGAGATGGAAGATGCTTTATCGGGGGACATTCTAGATGAGGCTAAAGCTGATTTGAATGTTAAATTCCGTATCGGCAAGTCTACCTCAAAGCTTGATTCTAAACAGGGAAGAGTTACTTTAGAAGCCCACCAGATGGCTCTACTAGGGAATGTGCGTAATGTTGCGCTGGTTCGTGCCGGCAAGTATTGGCGCATTATACCCGGGTAGATTTATTTGGTGGACTTATAAACAAAGCCTGATCCTTAACAAAAATAAAAATAAAAATACAAAGTCAACTATTCGGCAGTCAGTGAGCGTTTCTGGAGGGTGACGCTTAATAAAAGATTCCCTAGTATCTTATGAAAAAATATAAAACTCCACCTCACAAACTAAACAAGGACTTATCTAAGTCCTTACCACATAGTAGTTCAGGCGCCACTCAAGGCCCTGAACTTATTAACCAAAAAATAAAAATAAAAATAAACAGCTGGCTGCTGGATAGGTGACCTTGACAATGAAATTACATAAACCAGTATTGTTAGAAGAAACTCTCAAACTACTAGATATCAAGAGTGGTGAGGTAGTTATCGATTTAACAGCAGGATACGGAGGACACGCCGAGGAGATCTTAGGTCTCCTGGGGGTTAATGGCCGATTAATCTTAGTCGATAGAGACCTAGAGGCAATTAGCGCGTTGAGAAGTAAGTTTCAGGCTTACTCTAATGTAGAATTCCTACATAGCAACTTCCTAGACTTGAATTGGAGTAAAGTTGGTAAAGCTGATAGGATTTTGATGGATTTAGGGGTATCATCTCCTCAGCTGGATCAGCCACAGCGGGGCTTTAGCTTCAGTAAAGAAGCCAAGCTAGATATGAGAATGGACCAAAGCCAAGCCTTAAGCGCGAGCCAGGTAGTTAATGAGTACACCGAGGAAGACCTAGCAAACCTAATATACCAATTTGGCGAGGAACCAAGGTCTAGGCAAATAGCCAGGGCGATTGTAACCCAAAGAGAAGTCTCGCCGATTGAAACTACCAAACAATTAGCCGATATAGTTAGCAAGTGCTTGCCTGCAAACCCTAGGGTCCATCCCGCTACCAGAACCTTTCAGGCCATTAGAATCTTGGTCAACCAAGAACTCGAAAACCTTACTAAGACTCTTCCGCAGGCTACCAGGCACCTTAATGAAAATGGCCGGTTGGCGGTTATCAGCTTCCATAGCCTTGAGGATAGAATAGTAAAGCAGTATTTTAAGGCAATTGTGACCCCCGTCAAAGACATAGTAACTGGCAATGTAATATCTTCACCAAACTTTAGGCTGATTAATAAGAAGCCTATTAAGGGATCAATTAACGATAACAACCCACGGGCTCGTAGTGCTAAATTACGACTCGTCGAAAAAATAAAATAAATAAAAATAAAAAGGAGTCTATACCATGAGTATCAAAGTTAAAGATCAATCTCCCCGCGCTCGAAAATTAAAAGTACGCATAGTTAAATAGTTCAAGTTAAAAAAAATAAAAAAAGGAGCCTTTCGGAATGTCTACAGCAGCAATGTCATTGCGCAAAAATCAGAATATAGTTAGGAACAAAATCAAAATTCAGTCTGGGCCAATTACTGCAGTGCTGATGTTGGTAATGCTAGTGGTATTGCTAGGATTGATGTATCTTAATCAAGTGACTAAAACATCAACTTTCAATTACAAAATATCTAATCTCGAGCGTAAGCAGAGTGGGCTACAAGTTACGAAGGATAATCTGAGCATAGATGCCGCACGCCTGCAGTCAATTGCTGTGGCTAAGCAAGCTGCCGAGTCCGCAAAGTTAGAACCGATTAAAACCGTTTCCTACACGACTGCTCGCTAGGCTTGTTCAATGCCAGATAACGATCGTTTAGAGAAAATACCAAATAGGCGCATCACATATTTAGTAGTGTTGATGTGTTTTTTGGCTTTGGGGGTGGCTGCGAGACTAGTTTATGTCCAGCTATTTAGGCACCAATCGTATCTAGAAAAGGCTAATGCTCAGCAATCGCGTAAATTTACTATTGAAGCTCGTAGGGGGCAGATATTCGTCAATGATGGCAACGGGGAACTCTATCCAATTGCTCTTAACCAGCAGTTATTTTTACTAGCGGCCGACCCAGCATTTATTGTTAACCCACGCGAGACCCTAGCCAAGCTTAGTAAGTACATAGCTCAACCAGAGGATGGCGATTTACTCGCTAAGCTTAGCAACAAGGATAATAGATATTTAGTTCTCAAAAAGGGCTTGAGTTTGCAGGATGCCGAAGTAATTAAGACCCTAAAAATTCCTGGTATTATTCTCCCTCCACAAGATGGACGCAACTATCCCGAAGGGGAACTGTTCTCGCATATTACAGGGTATGTTAATAATGATGGGGTAGGGCAATATGGCATTGAAGAGTTCCTCAATGACTCATTATCTGGGGTAGATGGTATCAGTAGGGCTATCACCGATTCGCTTGGTGTACCAATTACATCCAATGAGAATACCATTATTACGCCGGGGAATGGTAGCGATTTGGTATTAACAATAGATAGGAATGTCCAGCAGATGGCTTCTCAGGCAATTACTACAGCAGTTAAAAACAACAAGGCCGAGTCGGGCAGTATTATCGTTATGGACCCAAAAACTGGAGCTATCAGGGCAATGGCTAATTATCCGAGCTACGACCCCAATAACTATCAGTTAGTAGGCGCAGATAGTTACCAGAAGTTTATTAATAGCTCTATTACTAATCTTTTTGAACCTGGCTCAGGCTTTAAGGTTATTACAATGGCGGCTGGGCTAGATAGTGGCAAGGTTCAGTCAAGTACTAAGTATGAAGATACTGGTGAAGTTAAGATAGACGATCGGACAATTAACAATGCTGACAATAAGAAATTTGGCATATCAACTATGTCAGATGTTATCCAAAAGTCAATAAATACAGGCGTTGTCTTTGTTCTTAAACAGCTCGGTACCGACCCGGACAAGATTACCTTGAAGGGAAAGGAGATATTATATGACTACATTAAGCGATTTGGTTTTGGCGAACGCACAGGCATCGAATTATCGGGTGAGTCCAAGGGTTATATCAAAAAACCAGATACCTATAATGTGGATTATGCCAATATGAGTTTTGGGCAAGGGCTTTCAGCTACTAGCTTGCAGCTTATTAATTCGGTATCAGCCATAGCCAACGGAGGCACACTTTATAAGCCCTACATAGTAGAACGAGAGATAAAAGCCAATGGGGAGGTTAAGCAGACCAAACCAGAGGCAATCAGGAACAATGTCATTAGCACCCAATCCGCCGCTACATTATCCGAGATGTTAAAGCAGGTTGTAGCGCATGGTTCAGGTTGGCCAACCCGCACAGCTGGGTATTCGATAGGGGGCAAGACAGGTACGGCACAGGTTCCAAGATCAGATGGCAAGGGCTATGAAGAAAATCTGAATATTGGTAGCTTTGTTGGCTTTGCACCCATCGAGGATCCTAAGTTTGTGATCCTAGTCAGAGTTGATTATCCAAAAGTCGAGGGATTCGCCGAAAAAACTGCTGTCCCAGCATTCGCCGAAGTAGCCCGACAACTATTTATATATTATCAGATAGCCCCGAGTGGGAATTAAAGGTATTTTTTGCTAAAATAGAGTAACACTATGACAGAACAACAGCTTATCCAAAATTTTACATTTATACTAATCCAAGCCTCGCTTGGTTTTGGTGTAGCGATTGTGTTAACGCCAATTTATACATTCTTTGCCTTTCGTTTGCAGCTCTGGAAAAAAATCCGAGAAACTACTACCACTGGCGAAAAGGCTAAGGTCTTTACAAGCCTTCATGCCGAGAAACACAAACGCAATATTCCAACTATGGCGGGGGTTGTGATGATCATAGCAATAACCATAGTAACCGTACTATTAAATTTTTCGCGTTCGCAAACCTACTTGCCAATCTTTGGCTTACTAGCTGCCGGTTCAATTGGCCTGTTAGATGACATTATCAATATTCGTGGGTCTGGGAAGGGAGTTGCAGGCTTAAAATCAACCATTAAGTTCTTATTGATACTATTAATAGCTGTGGCTGGTGCCTTATACTTTTATTTTAAGCTCAATTATAGCGTTATACACATTCCGGCAATTGGGAATTTCGAAATAGGCATTCTGTACATCCCACTATTTATATTAGTGATTGTTTCGACTGCCAATGCTGTTAATATCACCGACGGTCTCGATGGCCTATCTGGCGGTTTATTATCTATTGCCTTTGGGGCATTTGCTATTATTGCCCTTGCCCAGGGGCATATTGGGATAGCTGGCTTCTGTATGGCGGCAGTCGGTGCAGTGCTCGCCTATACTTGGTTTAATATATTTCCAGCTAGATTTTTTATGGGTGATGTTGGGTCATTTGCACTAGGCACTGCACTTGGGGTGATTGCGATGCTTACCAATTCAGTTTTTGTTTTACCAATTATTGGCTTGGTCTTTGTTGCCGAAGCTGGCTCCAGTGTGGTTCAGATATTATCTAAAAAAATATTTAAACGTAAAATATTTATTTCAGCTCCACTACATCACCACCTAGAGGCTATAGGGTGGCCAGAAACCAAAATTACTATGCGGTTTTGGGTGATTGGAGTAGTCTGCGCCAGTATTGGCGTCATGATTGGGCTGGTTGGCAGAGGTTAGCAAGATATGGAACAGCGTCAAAAACAAAAAAAAGCTATATTTTATAAACACCGACCCGATTACTTGGTTACAGTTTTAGTATTTTTCTTAGTGGGATTTGGCTTAATCCTGATATATTCTACTGGATGGATTGCAGTTTTAAAGCGTACCTCTGGAGTTAGCGAAACAAATAGCTTCTTTATTACTCAACTCATCGGCATGGCTGTAGGAGTAATTGGCTGGTGGGGTGCTAGCAAACTAGATTATCATAATTGGCAGAAGTACGCTACACCAATTTTTATTGCATCTATCGTGATTATGCTTTTAGTATTAATCCCGGGCTTATCTGTTAGTAGGGGGGGAGCCAGCAGGTGGGTTAAGCTAGGCTTCATAGGTTTTCAGCCAGTTGAATTTTTTAAGATTGCAACTATTATTTTTATGGCGGCCTGGCTTGCGAAACACAAGAAGAGTTTGGCTAGACCGCTGAAGGGACTTTTACCATTTTTGATAATTATCTCTGTAGTGGCACTATTGGTAGTAATAATCCAAAGGGATATGGGGAGCGCCATGGTAATAGCAGTCACGATGCTAGTAATGTACTTTATTTCTGGCGCTCCATGGTGGAGTACTGGTGTCGCTACATTAGTTTTGGCCGGTGGGGCAGGTATGCTAGCCCTTATAGCGCCGTATAGGATAGCTAGGCTGATGACTTACCTCGATAGTAGTGAGGATATCGCCGGTACAGGCTATCATATCAATCAATCCTTAATAGCTATTGGTAGCGGAGGGTTACTAGGTAGAGGCCCAGGCAAGAGCCTGCAAGCTTATGGGTACTTACCAGAAGCAACCAATGATTCAATTTTTGCAATTATCGGCGAGGAGTTTGGGCTATTGGGAACCTCAATAATCATTGTAGCTTTTTCATTGCTATTTTGGCGGGGGGTTAGAATTGCTAAATCTGCGCCTGATGATTTTGGTAGACTCCTGGCTGCTGGTATAATTTTTTGGATATCATTCCAAGCATTAATAAATATCTCGGCGATGCTTAATCTGATTCCGTTAACTGGTATAACCCTGCCGTTTATTAGCTATGGTGGAACTAGCATTTTGGCCTTGCTCTTGTCGGTCGGGATATTACAGAATATTTCAAAATACACATATAAGGAGGTCTATGATGAAGATCCTAGTGGCAGGAGGCGGAACAGCCGGGCACATATCGCCGGTACTAGCCGTCATCGCATCAATTCACAAACTTAAACCTGGCATCGATATTTTGTTTGTCTGTGCCGGGGGCGAATATGAGACTAGCTTACTCAAGCATAGTGCTATTAGCTATAAGAGTATCCCAGCTGGTAAATATAGAAGGTATGGCAGGGGGAAGCTTAGGGAAATCATTGATATTAAGACGCAGTCCCAAAATGCCACAGACTTATTCAAAACTGTTAAGGGCTACGCGTATAGCCGCAAGATTATTAAACAATTTAAGCCCGATGTAATTTTTATTAAAGGTGGCTATGTTGGCCTGCCAGTGGGGCTAGCTGCAGCCCACCTAGGTATTCCATACGTTATCCATGAAAGTGATGTGGTAATGGGTAAGACTAACAAGATATTATCCAAGAGAGCCTCGGCAATTGCTGTGAGTTTTCCGATTAGTGCCTATCAGGACGCTGACCAAAATAAATTATTCTTTACCGGCAATCCAGTTCGCCCCGAATACTATATTTCGGCCGATCAAGGAGCAAAAAGCTTTAATGAACAAAAACCGAACATTATGATCTTTGCTGGTTCGCAGGGGGCCGAGGCAATTAATAGGGTAGTGTTCGAAAATATTGAGTTGCTAACAAAAAACTTTAACATTCTGCACATAGCAGGGAGGCAAGGGGTAGAGAGAGCAAGGTTTATGCGCCATAGGTTGCCGATAGAACAAAAAAGATGCTATGAACCACACGGGTTTTTGACTGAGGAAATGATTGCAGCCTACCATTGGTCTGATATTGTTGTTGCTCGGGCTGGTATGAATTCACTATCTGAAATAGCCGCCTTATCTAAGCCCGCCATTATTATCCCGTTGCCAAGTTCTACCAATAACCACCAGCTCAAGAATGCCCAATATTTAGCTCGACAGGGAGCAGTGAGGCTACTTATGCAAGATCAGTTGCATGGGGTTAGGCTAACTAATGAGCTATCAAAACTATCCGGCGACCCCAGCTCTATGAATTATCTGGCCGCTACGGTGCATAAATTTTTTAAGCCAGAGGCCTCAATTAGTCTGGCAAAGGTTATATTGTCGGTGGCAAGTGACAATAAAGGTAGTCTAGCTTGAACCGCCGGCAAGTTAGAAGGTCCTATGAGTACACACCAATTAGCAAGTTGGAGCCGAAGCCTAATAGTGGCATTATCAGGAAACCCACAAAGGTTAGTTGGTGGAAGCTGGCAAGGAAGTTACTCCCATATCTAGCCGTACTCGTAATTATTGTCTGGGTAGTTTTTATCTCAAGCATCTTTCGAATTGATAGGGTAGACGTACAAGGACCGAACACCGAGCTTTCCCAGAAGTTATCAGATGAGGTTAATAGATACCTAAGCTCGGCCGTAGCAGGGAAGAACTGGCTTTTCTTAAATGGAGCGGACCTGAAGGACCGACTTCAAAAAACTTTCACAGGTCAGGAATCTGTCATAGTAGAAAAGAAATTTCCCAACCGCCTAGCTGTCAGGACTGGTGAGCAAAAATCAGGTATTATCTGGCAGACTGCTGGTCATCAGTACGTTATATCTGTCAATGGGCAGGTTATGGCTGATACCCAGGGACAGAACACCCAAGGCTTAGTCGTTTTAACAGATGGGAGTAGCCTACCGGTTAATATCGGTGATAGAATACTTTCACGAGAATTTATTAGTTTTGCAATCAAGATTGGCGATTATATTAAAGCTAATAATTTAGGGCCCGAGAAAATATATATAACAGATACCACCAAGGAGTTGATAGTTAAGACTGCTGCGGGCTATGAGATAAAATTTAATACATCCGTCGATCCTGAGTCGCAACTCAGGTCTCTTAAGGCAGCTATTGACCTGCTGAGCTCACAAGGTAAACAGGTTAAGGAGTATATAGACCTGCGAGTATCAGGGCGGGCCTTCTATAGATAGCTAGTATTTTGGCTTAAAATAGCCACCCCTATCCTAAGTTCGGTTTTTGTTTATTAATGATATTTGGTCGCTTGGTAGTTAGCGCTTGGTGCTAGCGCACAAACCCGAGCTAAAGGGTATTAAAAATTAGAAAATAGTAGGGAATAAGAATTTTAACTAAATTAATTAAACACAGCCAGTTAGAGCGCAAGTGTCGCAAAAGGTATATTGTGCGACATGTAATATTATCCATCGATTGGTTGTATAGTATAGCTTTTTAGCTTTTATAAAAGCTAAAGTAGCTCTTGCCCTAGCGTTTGTGTTTGTGGTGGTAGTTGTTATTTTGTTTTGGAGGCTGCCCCTTGCCCTTAATGAGATCGCTATAACGCCTAGGTTCAGCACCACTAATTTCAGGCTTACTTTCATGCGTCGGCTGCTGTGGCTGCGTGTTGCTATTATTAGCAGCTGGCTGACCATTATAGTTATTAGGACTGCTACTATGCTCTGGTGGCGCTGCCCAATCCGCAATAATCTTCTCAACATCGCTACGAGAACTCGAATAGTGTTTGCGGGAGTGCTCGATAATCTCAGTAGTATTGTCATGCTCCGGGGCTGGCATATTTAAACTTTGGGCACTAAATGGTATTGATGTTTGTCCATCGATACTCATCGAGACATAGATATTCCTCTTATCTAAATTAACTAAATCAACTGGCTCAAAGGCAGGCTCAAAATACTTAGATAAATATTGTGCGTCATCAGCTCCAATTCTGAAGGTAATCAGCGACCCAACATTACCAAAAACTGCGTCTCTAACCTCATCTGGCATCTGCGAGACGTACTGGTTTGCTACCGTTAAGCGCAAGCCGTATTTGCGTGCTTCTGATAAAATCACTGCAAATGATTCAGTCGCGAAGTTTTGGAACTCATCAACATACAAATAAAACGGTCGGCGGTCGTTAATATCCTTTATATCAGACCTGCTCATTGCATCGAGCTGAATTTTAGTGATAATCAGCGAACCTAGGATTGCTGCATTATCCTCACCAATCAGTCCTCTGCTAAGATTAACAATGATAATTTTACCCTCGTCCATAGCTTTGCGCATTGAAAATGAACTTTTAGGTTGGCCAATAATATTGCGCACAATTGGGACGGCCGTGAATGCCCCAACCTTATTTAATACTGGCTGAACGGCTTCAGCTGCAAACTTATCGTTCCAGCTGGCAAACTCAGTGACCCAGAATGCTTTTACGACAGGATCACTGATGTTGGACACGATTATTTTACGGTAGTTTTTGTCTGTTAGCATGCGAGTTATTCCGAGCATTGTAGTGTCTGGTGTTTCTAGCAATGCTAGCAAGGTGAACCTTAGGATATGTTCAAGCCTTGGGCCCCAGCTATCTCCAAACATTTTCTTGAGTACGCCGACAATCTCAGAAGCAATGTTATTGCGCCTGTTCACATCGCTGTATTCCATAGGGTTAAAGCCCACTGGAAAGTCAGCGTCATCGGGGTTAATATATATCACATCCTTAATACGGTGCTGAGGGATATAATGCATAATATCCTGGGCAAGATCACCGTGGGGGTCAACGATAGCAAAACCTTCATTTTGATGTATATCTGACAGCGCTAGTAAGTTAAGCATAAATGATTTACCGACACCACTTTTGCCGATAATGTATAAATGTCTTTCCCTATCAATTCTCTTGATACCGAACTTATGGTTCCCTTGCCTGAAGGTAGTACTGCCAAATAAGCTTAGATCCTCGGCCTTGGTATTAGCAAGGGTTGGTAATCCAGCTGGAGGCTCCCCTACCTTCGTAGATGTATAGGCAATATTTGGCGTCTCTACATTAGTATGGGGTAAATGAAATACGCTAGCGACCTCCTCGATATTTAGTATGTATCCATGTTCATCAAATTGCCTACGCCGATAGGCCTCTAAGCTAGCTTCCTCGCTAGTTATTGGTGTTGCCATGAAACCATTTAAGTTAATAGTATTAAATTGCTTGAAACCACCAACTAAGGCCTGCAGCCGTTGCTTGGCAGCCTGCTCGCTAGTGCCTATATAGCAAACCCTGATCTTTGTTGCATAGCCTAGTTTTTGGGCTTTAGTTTCAATAGCTGCTAACAGAGTCGTCTCACCTGACGAGAGATCTTTTTTATCTGGCTTTGCTTTGAGGGCCGTCTTTTCAGCATAGGTTACAGGAGTAATAGCAGCTGAGGCCAAAGTGCCAGCAAACTTAAAGGGTGAAGCTAGGGCCCTTCTCCCCCAATTATCAAAGATACCGATAGTTTTGCCATTACGGACTTCATCTAAGTATCGTAGGGATTTTACATGCCAACTATCATCAACAGGCTCTAGTAATATTTGAATCCACATTTCTTCATTATCACTCAAGCTTGATAGCACAGTAGTAATACCGGCTAGCGGGTCTACTTCAAATGTTAGGAAGGTTTTAATTGGGAATATCTCATCTTTAGTCAGTACGATTTCAGTCGAGTATGGGGTCTTGTCTCCCAGACGCTTCTTACTATAATCAGACTCTAGTTGAGTAATCTGTACTCTAGGGTATTGGGCATAAATTTGGCTTTCGATGTAGTCGGCCACTCGTTTTTGGCACCATACGTAGAAATAAATTAGATGGTCATGCGATACAATCTCAAAGCTAATGTAGTCTCTAAACTTATCACCGCTATTGGCTGGTTTTAATATTCCATGTAGGCTGGCAAATAATTGTTCAGCCGAGAGCTCATTTTTGTCATTATCCCTTGGTACAATAATCTGTAAAAGTGCGCTCCCTCGCCTTTCAATCAATGGCATTTCTTGCTTATTTTTATATATTTTATAAGCTAGCCAGGCGGCTATAAAAACCCATCCCCAGAATTTAAAAAGTATCGTATTTAATACTTGTATGATTGTCATAAAAATAGTGCTTAAGGTTTCCATATAGCTATCTATTAATTGTACTTAATTTATTGTGTTAATGCTATCTACTTTAGTTTTTAAGCCAGGCAGTAGATGCCTTTTGCAACTCGTCTAAATTGAGATTTTTCTTGCAGGTTCAGTATTATGGTAGTGGTTCTGACTTGCCTGCGAGATAGTACACGTCTAATAATTTCCTCTTTCGCAAGTGGGCCATTTTCTTCCTTCATGACTTCCTCAATGATGTCTGCTACGGTACCAGACCTGTAGCCCCATTCTGCAAGTGCATAGATACCTCGGCCAATCAAAACAAATCTTTGGTCCTTAATGAGTTCATTATGAACAGCCTGAGTTGTAACATTTTTGGGGTTTGTCGTTAAGCTAGCAATCTTGCTGGCTATTTCCGAGAAATGTATCGGCCTGCCAGTTTTTTTCAAAACCAAGTAGATTTTGTCACGGATGCTCTTAGGATTAACTTCGGGCCAAGTACTCAGACCCCAGTTCCCATCTAGTTCGCAGAGCCCGTTGGAGGCCTTAGCCATTTCCTGCATTGTCGATAGGCTATGAGGGCCATCTATAAGCTTATAGATATTATCAAACTTTGCTGGCTTACCCATCTGCTGTACAGTGCTAAGTAAATTTTGATGGACAGCTTGAATGCTATTGGCATTAAAACTATCGCCATCAGCTATCAGCTGAGAATAAGTATCGTTGCGTTCAATGAAAACTAGATTGGGGTTAATTTTTACTAAAAAAATGGCGTGAGGCTCAAGGCTACTATCAAGATTGGCTTCTTGGCTGACAGTAGCTAAGCTCACTAACCCTCCCCTCCTTCTGACTAGGAATGTGACTGCTTTGGTAAATTCATTTTTTACATCGGCTCTGTTTTGTAGTCTAATCAGAGCAGCCTTCTCAATCTGGCGAACTCTCTCCCTGGTAATGTTTAAGCTATTGCCAATTTGTTCCAGAGTCTGCGATGGAACATTGATACCACCCCTTAGTCGCAAAATCTCCTTATCACGATCCTTCCTAAGGTCATCAAGTGCCGAATTAACTAGGCTATTTAGCTGCTGGGAGGTAAATTGTGTCATTGGAGTGTATGATTATTGACTTATAAAAATGACCATTTAGGCCACCTCAATCTAAAACATTATAACATCTAAGGTCATGATGGTCAACATTACTATCTAACTTTTGCCTAAATCACCAAATATTATTTTTTATTTAGTACTTTTTTTGCCACGGCGTTTAGTTTTAGTAGGAGCAGTGGCAAGGATTTTTTTTGCTTGTTCGTGCGTTACGCTTTGAGGTTTAGTCCCCTTTGGTATCTTGGCATTCTTCTTGCCATCAGTAATGTAGGGTCCGTAGCGGCCATTTAAGACCTTCACTCCGTCGCCAAAATCAGCGATGTTTTTCTCGGCCTCCTCAATCAGCTTGGCTTGATATAAATCTAGAGCTTCTTCGATGGTAATGGTTTGGGGGTCGAGAGGCTTAATAGATACAAATAGCTTGTCGACTTTAATGTATGGTCCAAAGCGACCAGCATTGGCCATTATATCCTGGCCATCCTTAGTTTTGCCGACGGTCCTAGGCAACTTAAACATTTCTAGCGCTTGCTCTAAAGTCACGGTTTTGATCTTAGCCCCTGCTGGCATCGGTGCAAAACGGGGCTTATCGGTCTCGTCTTTAGTCAAGCCCATTTGTAGCATTGGTCCGTAACGACCAAAACGCGCTATTATCGGCTTACCAGTTTTAGGGTCAGCACCAATCTCACGAGACTGCGCTGCTTCACCTCTTCCGATATCAACCGACAATTCTATGAGCTTATGAAAAGGAACATAAAAGTCCTCTAGCATTTTATTGCGTTGTAGTTTGCCATCAGCAATCAAGTCAAATTCTTGTTCAGCCTTGGCGGTGAAATCATAATCAACGACTCTATCGAAATGGCCTGTCAAAAAATCACTGACCACTTCTCCACTGGGGGTCGGCACAAGCTTACCTCGATCCGAGCCAGTCTTCTCCTGCACAATGGTCCGCTTAAGTTCATCGTCTTGGAGTGTCAAAACAATCGTATCGCGTGGCGTGCCCTCATCCTCGCCCTTAATAACGTAGCCCCTGAGTTGGATAGTATCTATAATAGTGGCATATGTCGATGGCCTCCCTATGCCCAGCTCCTCGAGCTTTTTTACTAGGCTTCCTTCACTATAACGAGCTGGCGGTCGTGCAAAAATCTGCTTGGCGGTGGCAGTTGCGTAGTTCAGGCTATCACCAGCTTTGACCACTGGCAAAATGTCATCAACCTTTTTATTAGCACCATAGACTTTCAAGAAACCATCGAAAATTATTATTTCTCCCTTCGCTACTAACAGCGCATCATTTTTTGAAATATTAATAACAATGGTCGTCTTTTCGAGTTTGGCCGGCGCCATTTGGCTAGCCAGGGCTCGGGAGCGAATTAGTTGGTAGAGCTTTTGATTGTAGCTATCACCACTGGCGACTTGCTGCGTAAAGTCGGTTGGGCGTATCGCCTCGTGTGCCTCCTGGGCACCGCTCGACTTAGTTTTGAAAGTTCTATGCTGATGGTAAGTTGGGCCGTACTCGGATTTAATGTATTTTTCCATCTGACCCAGAGCCTGGCTACTAAGCTTAACAGAATCAGTTCTCATGTAGGTTATCCTACCTTCCTGGTAGAGCTTTTGAGCCGACGCCATAGTGGCTTTAGCACTAAAACCCAGCCGGCTGTTGGCTTCTTGCTGCAAGGTGCTGGTTGTGAACGGCGGCCCTGGGTTGCGAGTGCTGGGGCTAGTAGTGACGTCGGCGATGGTAAATGTCGCACCAATCAGGCTTTCCAGGAAAACCTGGGCTTTGCTTTCGCTGTCAAATTTACTGGGCAGCTCGGCTTTGATATCTGCTCCATCAACACTAAAAATAACCACTACCTTAAATGATGTGCTCCCCTCAAATGCTTCAATCTCGCGCTCACGCTCCACCAGCAAGCGCACAGCTGGCGACTGAACTCTTCCGGCCGATTTGCCACCAGGTACTTTTTCCCAGACTACAGGTGATAATTCAAAACCCACTATCCTGTCGAGTATTTGCCGGGCCTGTTGAGCCTGCACCAAATCCATATCAAGCACTCGAGGATTTTTGACAGCCGACTCAATAGCATCTTTAGTTATTTCATGGAATACAATGCGCTTGGTGGTAGTCGGGTCGAGCTTTAAGACTTCACAGAGATGCCAAGCAATCCCCTCTCCTTCGCGGTCTTCATCGGTAGCCAGCCAGACCTGCTTGCCGCTGGCGGCTTTCTTGAGCGCCGTGATGGTCTTCCTTTTGTCTGGATCCACCTCGTAGCTAGTAGCGAAGCCAGCCTTAACATCAATAGCATCGCCACCATCCTTGCTTTTTTTGGCGATTGAGCGAATATGACCCATGCTACTGAGTACTTCAAAATCACCACCGAGGTATTTCTTGATAGTATTAGCTTTGGCCGGAGATTCAACTATAACTAAGTTTTTAGGCATTTATATTGTTACCATTTGATTATGCTAATGTTTAATTGATAATTTTGCAAATATCCTAAGCTTGGATAAGTAGCAAACTATAACCGACAACAGCTTGTTTTGTCAAATTTAGTAAAAATTATGGGGCTCGGTGATATTATCCACCGAGCCCCTAGCTCCTTGGTTAAACTGCAGTATTTAGCAGTTGTCATGTTTGGAGTGACGCTCCCTAGTAATTACAAGGTCGTTGTCGTAGGAGTGGTAAACTCCATTAGGAGAGATCGACACACACACTCCCGCAATCTATCGCAGGAGTCTACCAGTGGCGCCCATGAGCAATCACTAGCTAATACGTAAACGGTCAACCATGGTTAGCAGACAGAGGATGATTACTCCACAGGCCCTGTGGGGCAACTGTCTGCTTACTTTTACCCAGTAGATCGCGTTAAGGGCTGGTAGACCATCGGGGGTGAAAGGTTAAAGTCCCCCTTTGTTTTCGTATTATTTACCAAGGAACAATTACGAGCATATTATAATATATATTACTATGATTATCAAGATTTAGGTTTGAACCCAACTCCCGGCGCCTAGGTTTCTAATTTTACCCGTTATTTCCATCAAACTAATGATTGAGGCGAGGTTTATGGCGTCAATTTTTGTTAGGTCTATTAGCTGCTGGGAAGTAAGTGACTGCTTGCTAAGTAGTTCTAATATCATGGCCTCTTGCTTACTATCGGCTCGGGGTTTTTTCTTGACAAGCTTAGGACTAATAAAGCCCAGTAAAGCCAGTACATTGGCAGCATCAGTGACTAAATAAGCACCATTTCTTATCAGGTTATTAGGCCCAGCCGACCTAGGGCTACTAATGTTGCCAGGCACCGCCATCACCATTCTATTAGCTTGTAGGGCAAAATTGGCAGTAATTAAACTCCCCGAAGAAGCATCAGCTTCAGTTACAACGACAGCCATACTAAGCCCAGCAATTATCCTATTACGTGCTGGGAAGTTAGATTTATAGGGCTCTGTGCCAGATGGGTACTCGCTAATTACTGCTCCGCCCGATTTAATAATTGCTTCAGATAATCCAGTGTTACATCTAGGGTAGGGTTGGTCTAGCCCACAGCCCAGGACAGCCACCGTTGAGCCACCGGCTTCAAGCGTAGCCTGATGGACAAGCGTATCAATACCTAGAGCCATCCCACTGACAATACAAAACCCAGCTTTCGCCAGATCACTAGCTAGCCGAAAAGTCACCTGCTGCCCATAGCTAGTTGGCTTCCTAGTGCCAACAATTGCGACCATTGGTAGTTCAGGAATTTTGCCTTTAACAAAAAGGCCTTTTGGTGGGCTGGCAATATCCCGGAGTGAATTCGGAAAAGTATTGCTATTATACTTAATATATTGTATATTCATATTTCTGCTTCATCTGGACTTTATTGAGACATTATTAGCATAAGGGGTAAAAGGTATTGACAATATACTTCTTATGTGATAACATACTACTCGTTCTTTTAACAACAACATATTTCCCACATATTACAAGGGAGTAATCTGCTCCGCGAGGCTTAATCTAAAAATCACCCTCCTTTTAGATCTCGCGAGCAGATTACTCCCTTTAACGCCACGTCCTACTTATATATTTTATGACGGTCGCAAAAATCCCGTTTCGGGGGCATTAAAGGGAATAACAAACAGATCAGTTCGAGTTTATACGGCTGGTCTGTTTTTTATTTTTGTTTTTATTGGGTATAGCTTATCAAGCTAAGATTGTTATTGCGAGCATGGAGCGGAATAAAATTGCAATTATTTTATTGAGGTCTGTTCGGGACCGCTACTAAGAGAGTCGATAATCACCTCAACTGCTCTTTTAGTAACATCGCCGAGCTTAGCTTGCTCGCTAGCACTGAACTTTTGTAGTACAAAGGCTTCGGCTGGGAGCTCCTCAGAGCTATCATTCTTGATCCCCACCCTAAACCGAGTGAAACCCTCCCCGAGTTTGGCTATTAGATCCTTGAGTCCGTTATGTCCGCCACTGCTTCCGCCAGCACGCACTCTGATAGTTCCAAAATCTAAATCAAGATCATCTGAGATAACCCAAATATCACTAGCATCAATTTTGTAAAAATGGGCAATTTTAGCAATACTATCGCCACATAAGTTCATGTATGTTTGGGGCTTTGCTAATATTAATGTCTCGTCTTTTACGAGCATGGCAACATCAGCTTTGAGTTTTTTATCAAACTTGACCGCTACTTTTAGCTTCTTTGCCAGCTCATCGATAACCATGAATCCGAGGTTGTGTCTGGTGTCTTGGTACTCTTGCCCGGGGTTTCCTAGTCCAGTAATAAGTTTCATACTCTTAAGTATAGACTATTTCTCTTTATACTTGCTCTTGAAGCTCAACTTAATTGGTACCCCTACAAGGTCAAAGTTTTTTCGTATTTGGTTTTCCAGGTATCTAGCATAGCTAAAGTGTATTAATTCAGGATGAGTTCCGAATATCGATAATTCAATTGGGTTATTGCCAGTTTGGGTAATGTAATTAAGTTTGGCGTGGTAGCCTTTGGTGGTGACGGGAGGTTGTTTATTGACAGCCTCGCGTAGCATCTCGTTGAGCTTGGTGGTGGCCAGCTTGGTACTGATTCTACCATTAACCTCAACTAGCAGTTGCTTTAGTTTTTCTAGGTTTTGCTTGTCATTGGCGGAAGTAAAAATTAGCGGTGCCCACCAGACATACTGCAAGTTAGCCGATATTTGGTTGCCCATATAAGCCATTAGGTTTTCGTCTTTATCCTCGATGGCATCCCACTTGGTGACTACCACGATAAGGGCTTTTTGGGCCGTCTTAACCATTCCTATAATGTGTTCATCTTGTTTTGAAAGTCCTTCTATAGCATCAATTAAAACCAAGCAGATATCGGCTCTTTCAATCGCTGACTTTGTTCTAGTAGCAGAAAAAAACTCAATTCCTGCCGAGATTTTACCGCGTCTTCGCAGGCCTGCAGTATCAAATAGATCAATTCGTGTTTCTTGGTATTTTAGTTCGGCAGAATTAACGTCCCTAGTTGTGCCAGCGACATCACTAACCAAGGCAATTTCGTCATTAGCTAGGGCGTTGAGTAAGGCACTTTTACCGACGTTAGGGCGCCCTAAAAGCGCAACCCTGATAGATTCTTTTATTTTGGCTGTTTTTTTACGTGGGATAACCTTGACAATAGTATCTAGTAGCGCGCTAATGCCTTGCCCATTTTGGGCAGAGGCTGTCATGATATTTTCAAAACCTAGCTTGCGAAAGTAATTCTCATCATGCATAAATTCTTTTTTATCTAGCTTATTGATAAGTAGAATAGTATTAACTTTGCTTTTCATTACCATTTTGGAAAGCTTCAAATCGTTACTATTTAGTTCGCTAGTTCCGTCGGCAATGAATAGTACTAAATCACTTTGCTTGATGGCGCTAGCTATTAGTGAGATAGCCAGCCTATTAAGCTCATCAGCCGTTTTTGCGAAGCCAGCGCTATCTACTAACTCAAATGCTATGCCGTCGTGCTTAACGACTCCCCTGTTCTGGTCTCTGGTAGTGTGTGCGATATGCGAAGTAATCGCCTGATTGCTGTGAGTCAGACGATTAAATAAAACGCTTTTACCAACATTGGGTTGGCCTACTATAATTACTCTTGATAATGTTTTCATTTTATTGCCAAATATAATTCTTGAACGCCCAGTCTATCATACTTTTGCTTTCTTGAAAACGGTCAGGGCTGTTGAGGACCACCGCTACGATGCCGTGCCCTTCACGGACTGCTAATGTCACTAAGCATTCCCCAGACGCTAGCGTGTAGCCAGTTTTGATACCGACTACTCCGTTGGTACCTAGTATCTTATTGGTAGTAGTGAGCGTATAGCCCTTGCCCTGTTGGTTATAAATTTTCGTAGAGGCCGTATTGACAATCTCCTGGAAAAGTTTATTGTTATAGAGTATTCTGGCCAGAGTCAGGACATCTTCAGCACTACTGTATCCGTCAGCTTGGTCTAGACCAGAAGGATTAGCAAATTTACTATTGTCTAGCCCCCACTCGCTAGCTTTGGCGTTCATCTTTTCTGCGAAAGCATCTATTGAGCCGCTATCATATATTGCCAGAGCATTGGCTACGTCGTTACCAGAATAAATTAACAAGGCCTTCATAAGATCAAGCAATTGAAATTTTTCGCCAGGAGAAATACCAATTTTCTGGTCAAATAAATTTAGAGTTGGGATATTACCAATAGTAACAATCTCATCGGCAGAATGGTTTTGCATAATTACTAGCGCCGTCATTAGCTTTGCCATTGAGGCTATTGGGCGTTGTTCCTGAGGGGACTTTTCGTAGAGCGTTATTCCAGAATTAAGATCGTAAATTATGGCCGAGGATGCTCCAACGGTGGTATTTTGGTAGTCAGCTTTCTTGACGGGCTGGGGGGTATAAATAGACTTCTGGTATGGCTGGTTGGCGTTAGGGGCAGTCGAGGGGTTATTGGTTACTGCCGACAATGGCTGGAAGATGGGTATCCCATTAAGAGTTAGAAGGCTTATGACTAGCCCGCTTATTATTAGTAAGCTCAAACCACGTCCTCTGGTTTAATAAATACAAACTCCGTTGGGCCTAAGCTCTTGTTGGAGTATAACCCAATTCTAACTCTCTGTAATTTAATAATAGTTAGACCAACAGTTTCAAAACTGCGCCTAATTTGCCTGTTCCGACCTTCACTGATTATTATCTTGGCTCTAGAGCGACCAACCTTACTGGCCTTAAGTTTACTAACTCCATCTAGGAGCCGAACCCCCTTATTGAACTGTTCTATGGCATCGTCGCTGATGTCTTGTTTGGTATCAACCAAGTAGGCTTTACTCTTATGGCTACTAGGGTGAGTGATCTTGTTAATAAATGCTCCGTCGGAACTTAAAATCATTAAACCCTCACTATCCTTGTCAAGTCGCCCAGCAATTTTTAAGCTAGTAAAGGCAGGGGGTAATGCATCGAAGATAGTTCTGCCGCCATCATTTTTGCTATGAGAGCAGACCAAACCTTTGGGCTTATTATAGGCAAGATAAATATCCGCCCTCAGCTTGCCGCTCTGCCCATCTAGCTCAACCTTATCAGTACTATTAACCCTAGAGCTTAAATCGCTAACAACTTGGCCATTAAGCGTTACGCGCCCAGAGGATATTATCTTATCGGCACTACGCCTGGACTGTGCTAGCCCGGCTGCAACTAAGTACTTATTAAGCCTAGGGTTTTTATTTGCTTGTTCCATCAGACCCATCTAGCTTGCCCAGCCCGTGCAGCGAGTTGATACCAGCCACCCTTAAAAACTCAAGCGTCGTAATGTACGACGTGGCATTACCTTCGGTAATTTTTTTAATTAAACCCTTATTGATTAGATTACGGATTGACTGATCGCTACTAATACCACGAATTTCGTCAATATTCATTTTGCCTATTGGCTGTTTGTGGGCGATAATACTTAATACTTCAAGAGCTGGCTGGGACAATGGTTCTGGCGAGGTTTCGTAAAAGTTCTCCACAAGGAGCGAGTATTTACTTTGTATAGCCAGTTGCATAGAATTGGTATCTCCGAGTATAACTAAGCCGATAGCACCTAGCTTGGTATTGGTATTTTTTTTGAGTTCACCTAGCTCGGCCTTATCGATACTCAAGGTTCTAATAATATGCTTAATAGATATTGGCTCCGCCGAGTAAAATAACAATGCTACTAGTTTTGCTTCGGTCTCCACGCTACGCCGCCTCCACTACAAACTGACAGTCATCGCCGTTGACCTTGCCCTGGTTAATGAGCTCTAGTAGTGTCAAGAAATATATGATAGCTTCAAATTTATTGTCAGATTTTTCTATGACCTCGTAGCTTGAAAATTTTTTAATCTTAGCAAGATGAGTACAGAAACGTTTCCTAAGGTCCTCGATAATTAATTTTTTTGATGTTATTTTTTTAGTTTTTGGACGGTTATTATATTTTTCTAAAAGACTCAAAAATATTGTGTTGAGCTTGGCATTAGACAAGTCTACACGCTTTGTACTATTTTCAATATTACTACCTCTACCATACATTGGAGTTTTAAATTGAGCTGTCATTGCGGTAGCCATATTTTTAATATGTTGGTATTGCTGGAGCGACTCAAGGATATCAATATCATCATCGTTATAATCTGGAGTCATTTTAAGCATAAGCTGACTTTTATCTAGCGCTAGCTTAGTAGCTATAAGCAGGAACCAATTCATTTCTTCAATATTTAAATCTATCTTTGCGATGTAGTCCAGGTATTCGGAGGTAACTTCAGCCAGCGAGACATCTGTAATATCAAGCTTGTGGTTGGTTAGTAGTTTTAATAGTACATCAAATGGACCCTGGAAGTTTTCGAGTTCTAGTACAAAAACCATTGTCTTAACTTTTTTTATTTTTGACGGTAATGTCCAGCTCGTCGAGCTGTTCGGGCATTACCTCTGAAGGACTTTTAAACATCAAATCCCTGGCGTCACCAGTTTTGGGAAAGGCAATAACTTCTCTGATTGAGCTTTCCCCAAGCAATTCGGCCAGTAGCCTATCGAGCCCTGGACCGAAGCCACCGTGCGGTGGCACACCATACTTAAAAGCCTCTAGGAAGTCACCAAATCTCTGGTCCACTTCGGCTTGGCTCAGACCAAACCTTTCAAAAATTGCTTTTTGGACATCTGGGTCAGTGATGCGCAAACTGCCGCTACTGATTTCGACTCCGTTTAAGACCAAATCAAAGCAGTGGGCCCGCATTTTTAATAAGTCGTCAACATTCTCAGAGCTCAGTAGCCCGAGGTCTTCATCGCGTGGTTTCGCAAAAGGGTTGTGGGCAAAAGTAATGTGCCCCTCGGCAGTCTTCTCAAATACCGGAAAGTCTACAATCCAGCAAAAAGCCAGTTCGTCGGGGTCATCCTTGTTGGTTCTGATGTCCGGCTTGTCGGTGCCGTATTTTTTTAATGAATCAGCGTAGGTTATGACTTCAAATTTTGTAGGTAGCTTCTTGTTGGGTAGTAATTTTGAGATAATCTCTTTGAACATTTGCTCATTAAAATCCAGTATTTCCTCTTGACTCACAAAGCTCATTTCCATATCAAGTTGAGTGAACTCTGGCAGCCGGTCGCCCCGCTGGTCCTCGTCTCTAAAACACCTCGCGATTTGGTAGTATTTTTCAAAACCTGCAATCATTAAGAGTTGCTTGAACTGTTGTGGCGCTTGAGGCAAGGCGTAAAACTTCCCCTTGCTTAGCCTTGATGGTACCAGAAAGTCGCGGGCACCTTCTGGAGATGATTTCGCTAGAATAGGAGTCTCTATTTCTATGAACCCCGACTTATCCATGTAATCTCGAATAGCCTTAATAAATTTATGGCGGAAGTGCATATTGGCCTGCATCTGCGGACGTCGTAGGTCAAGATACCTATAGCGCATTCTAATATCCTCGTGGGTTTTAGATTTTTCTTCTGTGATTTCAAATGGCAATGTCTGCGCTTGGCTCAATATTTTTAGATCCTTAATTTCAAATTCTATTGTACCGGATGGATGGGTATCCTTGACCATCTCTTTAGGCCTAGCCTTAACCAGGCCAGTAGCTTCTATCACAAATTCAGAGCGCAGTTGGCTAATAGTTTTATCTAGCTTACTATCGGACTTAAAATAGACAGCCTGGACAATAGACGACGCATCGCGTATTTCAAGAAATGTCAGCTTAGCATGGTCCCGTCTAATATGGACCCATCCTTTAATAGTTTTTGTCTCACCAATACACTTAGTAAGCTCACTAATCATAGTTCTATTATTCATAAATACAATTATATCTTATAATAGGCAACCGACTCAATAACAATAATAACTTTCTGCTAGTTACGCTTCTGGAGTCGGAGCTGGTGGGGTGTCTTCTGTCTTGTCGGTTTTGGCTTGTTCTGGGGCACCAACTATCTTTTCGCCTGTGCTGGCAGCTGGGGTGTTCAGTATTTTTTTGATGTTGAGTACAACATCCTCTAAGGTAACCTGAGATTTAACAAGATATTTATCAACTCCTAGTCTTTCGCCTCGTTCCCTATCAGTAGTACTACCAAGGGCGGTCATCATAATAACCTTAGTGTGCGCTAGGTCAGGTGTAGTTCTAATCATATCCAGGACATCAAAGCCAGAGATTCGTGGCATCATAACATCTAATACTATTAAGTCAGGCCGAACCCTAACGGCCATCGCTAGGGCTTCCTCGCCGTTACTCGCCACCGATAGATCATAGCCGTCCGCTTGGAGGCGGGCGAAATAGACGTCTCTTAGGCTGATATCATCTTCTACTAATAAAATTTTAGGCATATTCCCTCTTTCCTTGATTATATAATAATACTTTTTATGTTCATAATGCAACTATCTAGCTGTTAGCGGGAGCTTAAAGGCAAAAGTAGAACCCTTACCGAGGCTAGATTTTACCCATATTTTACCACCATAAAGCTCAATTAAGTTGCGGGCGATATACAGACCCAGGCCAGTACCGGACTGCTCGCGTGTCATAGAGTTATTAACCCTATAGAACTTTTCAAAGAGATGCTTTTGCTCCTGGGCAGATATGCCGATACCGGTATCATGAACCATAACCGTAACAGACTTACCGTCACTCTCTATCTCAATATCTACACTGCCCTGGCTAGTATATTTTATGGCATTATCAATAAGGTTAGTCAGGACTTCGGAGAGTTTTTCTGGATCTGCTAATACATTGTAGGCTGGTGCTATGACGGTTTGGTTTTTAATCCCAGCCCCACCAATGTGTGTCGTCAAGCCTAGCCCCTTTTGGGTGGCATTAGCTTGCATCTGGGAGGATACCATGAGCACTATATCGCTAATATTAAAGACTACATTGCTATGTCTCATATCCTTATCTTCAATTATGCTGACGCTCAAGAGGTCTTGAAAGAGCTTCCCTAGATGGATAGAAGCCGCATGGGCCTTATCTAGAAAACCCCTAGCCCTCTCGTCAATTTGAGCTAATTTAGGGTTGGATGCCATCGCTAGGTAGCCTTCGATGGCAGCAACAGGGGTACGCATTTCATGGCTGGCTGTTGATACGAACTCATCTCTTTGGCGTTCTAGCGCCTTTTGCTGTGAGATATCGGTGATAACGGCTATTGCACCACTGACCATCGCCTCGCCGTTAAAAGTTGGCGCAATTGATATCGAGAGGTCTTTGCGCACATTATCCTTAGACAGAATATGGTATTGGTTAGTGCGTAGAGCTTGCTTACTGGCTAGCACTGCTGCGAATGGGTCAATATTGCCAGAAGGCTCATTGCCATTAGCATCCTTAAGTTTTAAAACCTCACTGCACGGAAAATTAAGCGCATCATGCATATCCCAGCCAGTTAGGTTTTGGGCTGCCTCATTCATTAAGGTAATCTTGCCAGAGGAATTAATGCCTACCAGGGCATCGGCAATTGAACCTAGTATAATCTTCCCAGAGTTATTGATATCATTAAGCCCAGAGCTAGCTGTTTGGGCCTTCTTGCCGCCATCGGAGTAGGAGTCGCTAGCATAGGCAACAAGGCCTGCTACAAATAAGCCAGCAATAGTTACTGGTAATAATGCAAGGTGCGAAGAGAACTCCTCGCCTCGCGACAGGCTAAGTACAATAGTGGACGCATAGATTGCTGATACTAGGGCGATATTAGTCAGAAATGCTCCAAAGCCCAGCACAGAACAGCCAATAGTCAGCATCAGAAAGATTAAATACCAAGTTGAGCTTATACCGCCTGTGAAATAAGCAACAACTAGAACCTCAACCATAACTATTAGCAACTGCAGATACTTTGATAATGTCTCCATCCGTTTCGGCGGACAGATGCCAAGTACAAGATTGTAGATTAGGCCAAGGGCGATTAGACTACCTAGTATGTAGCACAAGAGCTGGTTACTGCTGGTAGTAATATTAAATAAAAAAATTGCTCCAACAAAGAGACCCATAGCTAGGTTCAGAACCGTCGTAATAGCCGTTAATTGAATATAAATATATTTAGAGGTTTTTGACTTTTTCACTAATAAAATTATAACATAAGCACTATCGGATATTCTCCCTACTAGACCTTAAAAAACTCTTCAGTATAATTTGGGAACCAGTCTTGTTTGATATCTGACTCAGCTACTCCCATCGCAACTAGCTTCGGAGCAAAGGCCTCGACCATTGGCTCGGGCCCAGAAATATAAAATTGCTTACCAGCAACCATTTTGGATGCTCGCAGTATCATCGCTTCATCGACCAGCCCTGTCTCGCCAGCCCAGCCAGTTGGAATATCATCAACCAGTGTCATTACCAAATTAAACTTCGGCATTTGTTTGGCTGCGTTCGACCACAGATCGCCAAAGCATATATCTTGCTCAGTACGGTTAGAATATATCAGTGTAATGTCTCGATCCAACTGCTGGTTATCAATCAAAAATTTAAGCTGAGATCTAAACGGCGTAATACCAATCCCGCCTGCAATCCATACGACTGGTTTTTGTACATCATGTGGCAACAAAAAATTGCCCTGTGGTCCAATCGCCTCTACCTTATCAGCTGGCTCCAAATCAATCAAAGCCTGCTTAAAACTCGAGTGCTTCTCGACAAAGCGGGTAGTCAGCATTATATCGCCCTCCGTCGGCGAGCTCGACATTGTAAACCAACGCTTGATTCCTCGCGAATCGACCTTGGGGTGTTTGAGATTGATCTCTAGATACTGCCCTGGTTTATAAACGAAGCCGTCGGGCTTTTCAAACATCAGCTCCCAGCTATCACGAGCTATTTTTTCTTTGTGTATAAATTTTAGTTTCATGGTTGCCTCCTGTATAATTCAATTATACATCATATGCCTAAGCCAATAATAGAATTCAATAAAATACCAATTACCGTCTTACAGGGCTTTTTGGGGTCCGGCAAAACAACCATGCTCAATTATATCCTAACCCACAATGAAGGTATGAATATCGGTGTTGTGGTCAATGATTTTGGTGATATCAACATTGATAGTAAGTTAATTAAAAGCCAGAGTGATAAGCAATTAGAACTTACCAGTGGCTGTATTTGCTGCAGCCTCAAGACACTCGATCTTCAGCAGGCCATCGACCAGTTTGTCTTTAAGGGTAGCAATATCGACTACATCATCATCGAGGCTTCGGGCTTGGCGGAGCCACGCGACTTGGCTCTGACCCTGCGTACAACCCTAGGCCAAAAGGTCAGGCTAGATGGTATCGTAACCGTTATCGATGCCGAGAATATAGAAAAAAACGCTGCCAAACACGACATCGCCCGCGACCAAATTTTGTTTTGCGATTTTGTGGTAATCAATAAGGTCGACCTCGTAAAGCCTGACAAAATTCAAGACATCCGCCAAATGATAACTAGCTTTAACCCCAGAGTCAGAGTGCTAGAATCAACCAAAGGCCAGATCGATATCAGGCTAGTGCTCGACCAAGACCTCTACAAATCGCGCCCCCTGCTTACAAATGATGCAAGCATTGACCACTCCGGCGACCATTCCAATCATCTGCACGAAAAGTACACTAGCTACTCATGGACCAGCCCCGAGCCCTTGCATCCGATGAAGTTTCAGGATTTTGTGAACTGCAAATTGCCCACCAATGTCTACCGAGCCAAAGGTATTATTGATTTCGGCTTAAAAGGCCACAGCCGCAAGTATATATTTCAGCTAGTCGGTGTACGCCCTGAGCTAGTCTGGGAAAACTGGGACCAAAAGCCCCTGACAGAAATCGTCTTTATTGGCCAAGACATCGACAAAAGTCTAATCAAAAAAGAGCTTGAAGCTTGTATCGACGAAAGTCCCGACAAACAGCTCGAAAGCAACATCGAGCTAAAGCTACCCAAAAAAGCCGATTTATAGTTTTTAATGCCTAAATTCTAAAAAGGTGTATAATGAACTTGCATCAGCCATGATGCGTACCTAAACTTAGGGGATGCAGATGAGTGAGCAACAGTTCACGCTCGATGCCTTAAACCAGGTTCGAGCCTCAAGCGGTGCCAGTACAATCCGTCAACTTCCCTCGGGATTACGACGCGATCCGAGCAATTGCGTGGTTGCACGAGCACTCTTTGATATCGACCCAACCATCCTTGTTTACAAGGAAGGTATTTTCACAGAGGACGAGACCTTCGCGCAAATTATTGCCAGAAGCTTCAATTACGACACTAATTCCGTCCTATTTTCAGAGGAAGAGAACCTACCTCGCTACTTTGTGCCAACCCCCTATAAAATGTGTCGATTCATCGACGATTTCGACACTGGGCTATATCTAGAGCTAGTAAGTAGCTAGCTGCTAACATCAAAATTAGCCCTACCTTATGAGTCCTAACATTTAGGACTCATTTTTTTAATCTCTGGTTTTAGTACGCGGCGAACATTGTTGGTCATCTGGTTTCATAGTGGCTATCCTAATCTAATTATTATAACCTAATGTACGCTGTTGTTGCTATGCTTACAAGCAATAAAAAAACCCACCCCCCACTTCAGTTTTTTATTAAGGCCAAAGAGCAGATTTATAACTAGCTCACCGGTAGCACTATCGAGGTTGCCAGTAGGTTCGTCGGCAAAAATAATCTTCGGCCTATTGACGATCGCTCTGGCTATCGCCAGGCGCTGCTTTTGGCCACCCGACAGCGTCCGAGGCCAAGGCATCGACTTTTTCTTGCAACCCAACAGCTTTAAGGGCCGCCTCGACTCGCCGTTTGCGCAGGCTTCTTGGGGCTTTAGCAATCTCTAAAGGTAGCATTACATTTTGAAAACAGCTCTGGTTGGCTTCCACGAAAAATGCCTGAAATATAAAACTCATTTCTGAGGCCCTGAAAGCATCAATTTGCTTGGCTTTCATCTCAGTTAGGCTTTTGCCACCTATTACAACCTCGCCACTCGAAGCGTGGTCGAGCCCGCTCATAAATTATGTTGGTTATGTCAAACTCTTAACTGTACTTTTGCTGGCACTATCGTAATATTTGTTACTTTGCCCATCTCCAGCTATTTGATACTTCTTTTAATAGTGAGCTACTGCTATTGCTATTCTTAGTTACAATATTAATATTAAAAATACTAACTTTATCATCACTTCCTGGGGTTACTGAATATTCCTTTGGTGAAGTAGTCCAAATTATGTCCGCGTACTCATCACCTCTAGATAGTGAGTATTGATAGGCCTTTCTGCCATCTAGAGTAGTTTGATTTTGGCTAGCTAGGGTACCGCCGCTCGTCGCTATTTGCGCATCATAAATTTTGATTATCTGATTTAAATAATCATCCTTGTCTACACTAATATCATCAACGGGGGCTCCCTTAACAATTACCGCTTGTCCCTCAGAATCTTTACCATCAATTATTATCATTTCGAACCCAAGATTACAATCCGTATTGTCGCCAACTTTGACAAATTTTTTAGACAACTCCAATGTATAGCATGGTGTTGTAATCTTTTGCTTACTGGTCGCTTGAATAATAAAATAACCGACAAGGATCACCCCAACTAGAGTAAATACTGCTGAGATCACAATTGCTATTGTCGCAATGGCGTTTTTGTTGCCGGCCTTTTTACTTTTAGATTGCGCCACCACGCCCAGCACAAAACCGACGAATGGAATAAATGACAGGGTAATGGCGATGATTGCCAAAATCTTACCGGGGTCAGTGCTGGTCGCTGCTACATTGCCAGGCATCACAGAAGGGCCAGTCGCCGCTGGTTGCAATGGGGATGGTGTAGGTATTGCTGGCGCAGGCGCAGGATCAGGCGCAGGAACAGGCGCAGGAACAGGCGCAGGAACAGGCGCAGGAACAGGCGCAGGAACAGGCGCAGGAACAGGCGCAGGATCAGGCGCAGTTGGCTGGTTTTGGCCTTCAGGTTTCATAGTAGTCTTTCTTATTATGCTATTAATATACCAATAATACCACAGGCATGCAACGCTGGGCATCCAGTATAAGAGTCTAGAAAAAACAAACATAGCTGTTATAATGAATTACAATTCTATTAAATAACAGAGGTCATGATATGAAGTCAAAAATAAAGTACCTAATTGCTTTTGTAGCTGTTATCG
>SICO01000031.1 GCA_009691435.1 Candidatus Saccharimonadota bacterium
CCCAGTTTTTAATAGCACCGGTTGTTATTTCTGAAACTAAGGCTTGGGTTTCAGGACTAAGGAAGGAAAAAATAGCTGCACCATTAGATCCTTCTGGTGATCTACTGAGTCTTTCGTGGTCAGATAGTATTTTTTCGACAATTTTTGGAGCTTCAACAAAATGGTTATTTACCGTGTCACCTCTTGTACCACGTTTACTAGTGTAAGCTCTCCATAAGCTAGCTAGCCCTATATCTACTTCATCAGGTGGCGCTTCATATGGGAGCTCGCCCTTGAATAGCGCTTCATGGGCTACTGCTCTATTTTCTACTAGATTGGGTCGTACTGCGGTTGCGCCAAATGCTAGATGAAGAGCCGTATCCGTCTCTGGTGCATCTAATAGCTCCCGATGAGTTGGTTCAGTAGGGTTATTTTCATTAGTTGGTTTTGGATAATCTTCAGTCATATTTATTTCTTTTAACAGCTAAATTATACCATAAGGTTTATAAGAAAATATATCTATTATTTAGTAAATAAGGTAGGGATTCGAACTTTTTTAACAGATAAGGACTTACATTATATGGCTGGGGGGGAAGGATGGCGGGCTAGCGCCTCGAAGCCTAGCTACCAAACAAATAAAAGGTTAGGACTTTAGTAGGTCGACTATCAGGGCGGCGGTCCAGCTAAAGTTTTGCGCACCTGCTGCTTCGCCTGTTAAGGGGTTAAAATACTCTGAAAAACCTGAATTTTTGACCATTTCGATGGTTGACTCTGTTAGCGCGTTGGCGTGATCGTGAAAGCCGTTGCGTTCTAGGCCGTCAATAATTAGCCAATTGGTGTTTACCCAAGTTGGGCCTTGCCAGTAAAGTATCGGCTTGAACCAGGCGGAACTGACAGGGACTGATGGAACGGGATAGCTGGGCCCAAAGAGATGGTTGTTTTCTAGCATTTTGACTAATTGTTTGGCTCGTTCTTTGCTGATAGTGCCTGCATAAAGTGGCAAAAGAGTAGCAATACTAGATTCTTTTAGGAGTTTGCGGGTTACAAAGTCCCGTGAATAATACTGGCTGGTGTGCGGGTCCCAAAGTTCTTCTAAGGCTGACTTGGATTTTTTGATTTTGTTTAGTAGGTCGTCGGAAAGTTTTATGTTTATAAAATCAGCTATTTCGACCAGATGTTGGTTGGCACTGATAAAAATGGCATTAAATGTCAAATCTTCTACCGCGAATAAAGAGTGAGCCAGGATCTTGTCTATGTCATAGTTTTTTTTGCGTAAACGACGCTGGATACTATAAAAAACTAAGGCATCGCTGGCATCTAGGCGCTCCGAGGAAGGTATCCTGTGGGTGTCCCTGCGAAATAGATTGATTATTGGTGAAACGTGGGCTTTTTTTAGCAAGCTAATCCATAGGGGCAAAGAATGTTTGCGAATTTCGTTTATCGATGGCGGCGTGTTGTCTAGCCCGGTTTCCCAGGGATGAATTTGCAGAACTAAGCCTTCATTGCGAGGGTCGCGTTCGCGGTAGAGCCATTCATGGTAGGCCAGTAACGCCGGGAATACGGCTTGGTACCAGTTACGACGCTCGGTTGTGTTCATGCCGGCGCCTATTTTGATGACAGCCTCGGCAATTAGGGGTGGTTGGGTGATGCCGCTTGTAATTAATTTAGCAGGTGAATTTGGGTTTTGCCAGCTTTTCCATATGCGATATTCTGGACTACGGCGATTTAAAAAATTGTTGTCTCCGAGGATCATGTTTGGCAACATTCCGTTTGCCCATTGTCCGCGCAATAGACTGAGTATCTCTGTTTTGGCTCTGTCTAAATCTGTGTGACGAAGCCCGATAGCTATAAAACAGCTATCCCAAAGCCATTGGTGTGGGTATAGTCCCGCCGCTGGTATGGTAAAACTGCCTTGGTCGTTGTCTTTTAGAACTTTTTTGGCAGCCGCTAGTAAATCTGTAGTTTGGTTCATAGTTTGTATTATAACTCGCTAACGGTAGTTGGTAAAACTTATGGGGAGATCAAAATCTTGTTCATTGACTATCTACATTGCTGTTTGAAGATTGTTATTATAGACATTCAACCAACTTCCTTCCTTCTGGCTGTAAGCCATGAGCGAACAAAGTGAGTCGATTGGCTGGGGAGGAAGGATTCGAACCTTCGATCTCCTGCTCCAGAGGCAGGCGCCTTACCGCTTGGCCACTCCCCATCGTCACAGCAAAGCTTCAATTTTTTAAACTAATCTGAGTTAAGATTAGTTTTGATATTTTCGCTTTGCTGTTCCTCCCGACAAAATAAACAGTCGCATACGCTCCTTCGGATTTTTTTGTCGTAAAGAAACTAATTAATAGCTACATATTTGGTAACAAAGCTTTAATTTTATAAACTAATTACCAAAGACCAGTGTATTTTAGCAAATTATGACCGATATTTCCAGATACAGCTAGTATTGTCTACAAGCTATAGCTCAGCCATAAAAAATAAAATAAGCCTCCGCACGAGAGTTTGGTCCCGTGTGGAAGCTTATCAGTAATTAGTATCCTGGGCTTCAAGTTCGTCCAGAGTACGTTCGATGTATTGATGGAATTGGCTATGCCAAATTACCAGCAAATGCCCAGCGTAGCCATGAACTAGCTGCACGCCTTGGCTCCGCTTAAATCCAACTCGGCCTAGTAGGCCGTGTATGATACTCGGAGCAAGCACTACATTGCGGGCGCCATGGATCGAGGAAGCGAACCATGGCGCCACGAACTCATCGAATACGGTGAAAAGCGAATGGATTCGCTCATGGTCGTAGTTGAGGGCTCGCAGATTATGTAGATGAAGCGAATGAGATTTCATATCTCGAGTAGCTGGTATCCAGCGGCTGATGCTCGCAAGTCGAGTTCCATGGTGCGGGGTAGCAAAATTAAAGATTGCCAGTACGCTGTCGGGGTGTCTGGATGCCAAATCTAACGCGTGCACACCACCTTGGCTATGCCCAACTAATATGTAATGGGCATTAGGGTCATCTGTGAAAACCAAACTGTCTAGCACTTCAACTGCATCGTGGAGCGAACTTAGACCCCACAATGGCAAGCCGACTATCTTAACCTCGTAACCACGATCCCTGAAAATATCAGCCAGAGGGTTGTAAACAAATTGTAGCTTCTGGGGCACAAAAGTACCCATTAGTATCACGACGGTTGTATCCCGAAGTGGATTCGCTATTGAGCCAGACATTTGCACCCTCCTTTTCTGGTCTATTTGAATGTTCAGGCATTATTGTTTTATCAATAAGCTATAGAGCTATCGTACTCCCATTCATTGCATATTAGTAGTAATAATTATAGCAAGGGGGTGATTGTAGCTTCGGCGCCGGTAGAATAATAACTATTTTTAGATAGGCTCCAATAGTATAATGGCTACTATGAAAATTGGTGTATTCGATTCCGGACTCGGAGGGTTGGTCATAGCACATGCCTTGGTGTCTAAAATGCCCCAATACGATTATGTCTATTTGGGGGATACTGCCAGGGCGCCTTATGGAGACAAATCTAAACCAGCAATACTGGCAAACACTATGCAAGGTATGGAGGTTTTATTTAAAAAGGACTGTAAGCTTGTGATTGTAGCCTGCAATAGTGCATCGGCCGATGCCCTTCGTAAAATACAACAAGAGTTTATCCCGGCTCATTGGCCCGATAGAAAGGCATTGGGGGTACTGATACCATCTGCTGAAGCGGCCGTTCGGGACGGCAAGCGGGTTGGTGTGATTTGTACTCAAGCCACTGCTGATTCAGGGGCATTTAATAGGGAAATTAATAAACTCTCAAATTCAGTACAGGTTTTTCATAAATCAGCCCCAATGTTAGTTGAAAACATAGAAAAAGGAGAACAGAAGGAGGCCCATAAAAATTTAAGCCGGTACCTATCGGACTTAACTGCGCAAGGCATTGACACTCTAATTCTGGGCTGCACGCACTACCCACTATTAAAAAATAAAATTAGCGAGTTAGTAGGTAAGGGGGTCAATGTTATTAGCCAAGACGAAATTATACCAGCAAAACTCCAAGATTATTTGGCTCGTCATAGCGAGATAGTAGGGGATCTCTCAACTAGCGCGAGCATAGAGTTCTATGTAAGCAAAATAACACCAACTAGCCAGAGGCTGGCCAATAAACTATTCGGCCAATCTGTTGAGTTAGAACAAATCGTAATTGATGGACAGTACGGCGGGTAGAGTATTATTATGCCTTGGTATAAGTTAGAATATAGATAGCACCTTCCAATTCGCTCTAAGGAGACCCAGATGACCGTACTAACTAATGCCGCCCAGGGCCGTTTGTTGCTATCGGATAAGTTACCAAGAGCACCAGATGAAAAAGTCAACAAAAAGACCTCAATTCCTTTCGCCTTGTTGCACCTACTGCCATTTTTGGCATTTTTTACAGGTATTACGTGGAAGGCAATTGTACTCGGAGTTGTACTCTACTGGGGCAGGATGTTTTTTATCACTGCCGGCTACCATCGCTATTTCGCTCACAAATCGTATAAGTTAAATCGGTTTTGGCAATTCGTGATGGCCTTTGGTGGCACAACTGCTGCTCAAAAAGGCCCACTTTGGTGGGCAGCGCACCACCGTAACCATCACCAATTTAGCGATACCTCTGCTGATGTCCACTCGCCCCGCAAGGGTTTTTGGTGGAGTCATGTCGGTTGGATTTTATGCGATAAATATAATGAGACAAAATTTGAGAAGATTAGCGATTTTGCCGCATATCCAGAGCTAAGGTTTATCAACAAGCACGAATGGATAGGCCCATGGTCATTAGGTTTGTTTTGCTTCCTTTTTGCCGGAGTGCCAGGCCTGTTGATAGGTTTTTTTGGTTCAACGGTGCTGCTATGGCACTCCACTTTTATGGTCAATTCACTGGCTCATGTTTGGGGTCGTCGGCGCTACAATACGCCTGATACGAGCAAAAATAACCTCTTCATTGCTATCTTTACGATGGGGGAGGGCTGGCACAATAATCACCATCATTTTGCGGCTTCGGCTCGACAAGGTTTTTTTTGGTGGGAGTGGGACCCAACCTTCTACATCTTAAAGCTTGCCCAAAAACTTGGCATCGTCAAGAAAATTAGGCAAGTACCGAAGTACAAAAGAGATAAAGCCATGCTGTAGCACTATTATAGAGTCCTAGGATACCCCTAGGACTTTTTTATTTAACGAGAGCTATCTGGGCCCGCCACGCAATAAATTATTCGTGCATAGCTAAAGTAGCTTAGCCTCAGCATTAGCATTTCTATGTTAAAATAATTGTTATGGATCATAAAATAGATAGGCCCCTAGAGTTGGTTTTAGTGCGTCACGCCGAATCAACACGCAACCAAGTAAAAAAAGGTGAAAGCTTCTTTGCCGATGAATTTGCCCGTAATAAGGTCCGAGGCATAGCCGACGAAGAAGTTCCGCTGACTGAAGCTGGCAGAGCCCAGGCCAGGATCACCGGGCATGTTCTCAAGCAGAGCTTTGGTACCTTCGACTACATTTACCACTCTGGTTACCGGCGAACCATCCAGACCGTCGATGAAATACTAAAAAACTACACCAGCCTAGAAATTGAGCGAACGAAAGTCCGCTCCAGCACCTTTATACGTGAGCGAGACGCTGGTTATGCCTATGATATGACAGAAGAAGAGGCCAAACTAAACTTTCCTTGGATGGAAGAGTACTGGAAAACATTTGGAGGCTATTTTGCCGTTCCGCCTGGCGGCGAGAGCTTAGCTCAGGTAACCCAAAGAGTTTATTTGTTTCTGGACACGATATTCAGGGATCGTGCTGGGCAGAAGGTGATGGTGGTTACACACGCTGGAGCAATCCGTAGCTTTAGGTTTATTTTAGAACAGTGGAATTACGAACAGGCCCTAAAATTTACAACTCATCAAAAGCCACTTAATTGCGGCGTTACAATTTATGAATACGACAAGCACCAGCACCACCTAAAACTGAAGGCTTACAACACTACTTACTACTAGAATTACTTTTGTTTTTGGGAATTATTTTTTACCGGATTTAGACTGGAAACTATCTAGTGCCTTCTGCTTACCAGCCTCATAACGGTCTTTAGCTTTTTGTAGCAAATTGCGAGCCCAAATGTATTCAGTGGCCAAAACAGTCAGGCCAATAATAAGTGTGAGCAGCCCCGGCCCAGGCGCAACTAGCATAATCATCCCACCCAGAATAATCACTAATCCCAGTAGAGTCACCAACGCGCGTCTAGTATGTCGTTTGATTACTTCCATATACTCTAAAAACCATTGTACATAAAAAACCCCTCCTGCGATATACGCAGAAGGGGGTAATGTGGTGCGGTCT
>SICO01000032.1 GCA_009691435.1 Candidatus Saccharimonadota bacterium
GATAAACGCTGAAAGCATATAAGCGTGAAGCCTCCTTCAAGATTAGATTTCTCCATTTAGACTCGCAGTAGACGACTGCGTTGATAGGCACCAGGTGTAAGCACAGCAATGTGTTCAGCCGAGGTGTACTAATAGTCGATTGACTTTTTATACTTTTAATTCGCTGGCAATTTGCAGGTAGTAACCTCTAAATTGATAGCAAGAATTAGTGTAGAAGCTTTAGTTTCAACCATTTAACATATTTAGCACCAACGATAAAACCCCTTGTGGGTTTTATGCTCGTGTCATTAGCGAAGGGGCCACACCGGTTCCCATGCCGAACACCGAAGTTAAGACCTTCTGCGTCGATGATACTCTTTTAGGGGAAAGTAGAACGATGCGAGCATAAAATTCACAACCATAAAACACCAGACATCAACCTCTGGTGTTTTTTGGTCTCTAGATGCCTAAGGCTAATACTATTTTAATTTATTAATTTTTATTAGTTACCACTTTTGCTGCCAAAAGTGGTATTTAATGAAGTTAATTTCAAGATAATTATTATTAATGGTCAACCAGCAAAGTGTGGTATTTTAGTCCAAAACCAGCCTAAAATAATCACACCATATAACTATTGACAAAATAAACATAAGCCAGTATAATCATAACTACATTAATAATTAACCCAAGAGTTTAACAGCTACTTGGAGGGTGAGTGCGGATAGAGCTTGTTGAACTCCTTGAAAAAAGGAGTTTTTTGATATGCCAGGTACAAGAGAAGGCGGAATCAAAGCCGCATCAACCAACAAGAAGCGTTACGGTAAAGAGTTTTACACTCGTATCGGCGCCGTCGGTGGTAAAAAAAGTCGTGGTGGTGGATTCGCCGCCAACCCAGAGCTAGCAAGACTTGCTGGTGCCAAGGGTGGCCGTGCAAGCCGTCGTGGCAAATCTGCCAAATAAGTACTAGCTACTTATATAAAAGATATAAAAAAGCCCCCGAGTAATCGGGGCTTTTTTTATTTCGTCCGATAATTTAATCAAACCAGCGTAGCCGCGGAGCTACTTAATAACAACCCGTCGTATCGAGCTCTGGATGTCTTGGCTAACCTTCCAGCGAGTCAAGCAACGGTAGCACCTAAACTCGTTGGGCTTGGATTGTAGGTTAAACTGACTGCAGCGCGGGCAGGTGCCGCGTTTGGTCAGCCAAACATCGTAGCTATCCATACACTCATTGATATAGCTCTCCTGAACGCCCACTGCGTGCTTGATTGCCAGCGAGCGCGTCATATTCCAGGCATCCATTTCCATGGCATAAAGTTCAAAATCAAAGCGGTAATGAAAGTGCCCCAAAAGAGCATGGCTTATTTCGTGTAGTAAGGCTAATTTACCAGCGTTGTTGCGAATTTTAAGCGGATCATAGTTAACTATATCCTCACTGGCATCGTAGGCAAAGTAGCCTGCCGGCAAAAAACGTTGCTGTGGATAGACAGCCATAATTTCCAATGCACCCTCCCCTTTATTACTAACTACTTTACTATATATGCTTTTAGAATGTAAATAATTAATTTGCATATTTAGGGCTAGAAGGTGTAAAATAATCTCAATAAATATGTAATTAGATAATAAAAAATAGGGGGTAAAAAAATGGATAAATCAAATTTTGTTAAATTCGCATTAGCGTCGTTGCTAGTAGTTGTAATTGTAGTTTTTGCGGTTAGTTTTGGGAGCCAACAGCGTCAGAACTCTTCGCAGTCGGATAATACCAAAAGTTCATTGCCAAGTGTCAAGGAAAGCACTGAACAAAATCCCCCCAAAGACACTAGCAATAAAAGTGATACTACCGTGGTCCAGGACCCCGCTGCTCAGCCAGTTGCAAACCAAACCCCCAGCGCCACTACCCCGCGCACTGGCCCTGCCGATAACTTTATCCCAGTAATTATTCTTGGAACCCTCAGCGGATTTTATTTGGTCAGCAAGCGCCGAGCTAAGGTATTATAATAAGCTTTACTTTAACCTAAAAATAAGCTATAGTTTATCTAAACGAGTAGTGGAGCAGTGCTCTACATCTTTTCGTTATAACGCTACAAATTGAAGGAGAACAATTTAATATGTTAAAATCCAATATTTCTATGGATGATCTTTTAGTAGGTCAGACCGTCGAAACTATTAATGTCGAGGATATTGTTGAGGGTACAATTATTGCTAAGGACCGTCGTGAGCTTTGGCTCGATCTAGGACAATATGGAACCGGTGTCGTAAGTGGTCGCGATGTTGAACACTCGGCCAAAGAATTGCAGATTGGTGATGTTATTTCGGCTTCGGTTATTGACGCAGAAGACGAGAATGGCTATGTGCTATTAAGTCTCAAGAAAGTCGCTAAAGAAAAGGGCTGGGATGAGCTAGAATCTCGCTTTAAGAACAAGGAAGTTTTTGGCATCATACCTTTTGACGCTAACAAGGGGGGGCTACTAATAGAAATTGACGGGGTAAGAGGCTTTTTGCCAGTTAGTCAGCTTTCATCCGCAAACTATCCGCGCGTTACCGGTGCCGATAAAGACGAAATATTACACCGCCTCAATACTCTAGTAGGCCGCACGCTAATGATTAGAATTTTAGATTTTGATCGTCGCGAAGGTAAGTTAATCGTCTCCGAGAAAGAAGCCCAACGCGAATTCACCGAGGGCAAGATCGCTGCCTTTAAAGTTGGCGATACTATCAAGGGTGTCGTGACTGGTGTGGTTGATTTTGGGGTGTTTGTGAATATTGATGGTATTGAAGGCTTGGTGCATATTTCTGAGATTGCTTGGGATAGGGTTGATAACCCTTCTAAATATGTTAAGGTCGGGCAGGAAGTCGAAGCAATGATTATTGCGATTGACCAAGATAAGCTTTCGTTATCAATGAAGCAACTAAGCGATGATCCTTGGCAAAAAGAAATAGCTGTTTATAAAATGGGAGATACAGTCGATGGTAAGGTCACACGGATTACGCCATTCGGGGCTTTTGTACAGGTTACTCCGGTGATTGAAGCGTTAGTGCATATTTCTGAACTAGCTGATGACCACGTTAGTGATCCTAACCTCCTAGTAAAAGTGGGTGAAACTAAAAAGTTTCGGGTTATTTCAATTGATGCCGATCAGCATAAACTCTCACTAAGCTTAAAATCAGACAAGCCAACCGCTGAGCCTGCAAAGCTAGTGCCTGAAAAAACTAAAAAAATTAAAGAGGCACCAATTGCAAAAAGTAGCAAGCCAGCTAAGGCGGCAAAAAAGCCATCCAAAGTAGATAATAAATCTGATAAGGAATAGCTGAAATGGCGCCCAGTACTGCCCATACCCCCATGCGCAGTTGCAAGGCTTGCCGTAAAAAGTTGCCAAAAAGTCAGTTTCAGCGCTGGGTTATCAGTGCAGACCAGCCAAAGCTCGATGAAAAGCAGAATATTGCTGGGCGAGGGACTTATTTTTGCTCTATGGATTGCTATAATAGTATCAAGGGTCATTTAACACAGTTGATGCAAAGGAGACGCTAGTGAGTGAAGAATTAAAAAAAATTGAAGTTGAAGAAGTCGTTAGCGTCGGCGAATTCGCTGAACTATTAGGTAAGGGACCAGCCGCTGTGGTTGGCGAGCTTATGAAGAACGGCGTGATGGCAACTATTAATGAACAGATTGATTTTGATACAGCTCAAATTGTCGGTGCAGAGCTAGGTTTTGAAATCGTGCCAAAGCCAGTCGATGATAGTACGGCATCGCGCCCTAATGAGGCTAGCACTAGCAAGCAAGTGCCCCGGCCACCTGTTGTAGCAGTAATGGGGCATGTCGATCATGGCAAAACCAGCTTGCTCGATGCAATTCGAAGTGCCGAAGTAGCAGCCGGCGAAGCCGGTGGTATTACCCAACACATTGGAGCTTATCAAGTGACAAAGAACGACCGAGTAATTACCTTTTTAGATACACCGGGGCATGAAGCGTTTTCGGCTTTGCGCGAACACGGCGCTAAAATTGCCGACATTGCAATTATTGTAGTAGCCGCCGACGACGGTGTTAAGCCTCAAACCCGCGAGGCCATTGGCCATGCCAAGCAAGCTGGTGTGCCTTTGGTGGTAGCGATTAACAAAATGGATAAAGAAGGCGCTGATGTTAATAGAGTCAAGCAGGAGTTGTCTGATGCAGGCGTTGCTCCAGATGACTGGGGCGGTGATGTGCCCTGTGTCGAGGTTTCGGCCAAGACCGGCGACGGCATCGCCAAGCTCTTAGAGGTAGTATTATTGGTGGCAGATATCGCTGAAGCAACTGCGCGAGTAGATGGCTTTGGCAGGGGTGTAGTTATTGAGTCACATTTAGATACCGGCAAGGGGCCGATTGTTACTTTGTTGGTGCAGGAAGGAATTATTAGGCCTGGCGATTGGATAATTGCGGGGATAAGCTATGGCAAAATTCGAACTATGGAAGATTTTAAGGGCCAGAAAATCAAACAAGCCGAGCCAGCCATGCCGACCGTGGTTTCTGGCCTGAAATCATTACCAGAATTCGGTAATTGGTTTGAGCAGGTTAGTACCGAGAAAGAAGCTAAAGACTGGGTTGATCGCCAAACTCGCAAAAAGACTTATAAGTCGGTGACATCTATTAAGAGTGTTACGGCCGAGGATATCGCCAACGCCGTGGTTGAGGGGGCAGTTAAGGAATTGCCGATAGTCGTCAAGACCGATGTGCAGGGGTCTCTTGAATCATTACTCTCGGCACTGGAGCAAGTTGGTAATGACGAAGTCAGAGTCAAAATAGTGGCCTCTGGTATAGGTGATATTTCTGAGGGTGATGTGCAGGCTGCCACCGCTGGTAAGGCAATTATTTTGGGCTTTAATGTTAGCGTTAATGCAGCGGTTAACCAGCAGGCCAAGCGTTCGGGCGTAGAGTTTCAGCTTTATAAAGTTATCTACGAGCTACTCGATGATACCCGCGACTGGCTATCTTCAATGCTCGAGCCAGAAATTATCGAAACAGAGTTAGCTAAGCTTAAAATACTCGGAGTCTTTAAGCTCACCAAGGACAAGGTCATTTGTGGCGGTAAGGTCTTGAGCGGCAAGGTCACCACCGATACAGATATCAAAATCACCAGAGCCGGCAAAATCGTCGGCACCGGAAAGCTAGTTAGCCTCCAAAAAGACAAGCAAGAATCCAAAGAAGCATTGCAAAACGAAGAGTGCGGGCTGGAAGTTGTGACCAACAAGGCGATTGAGCTCGGCGACGAGCTAGTGTTTTATACCACCACCTCACGCGCCCGAAAGCTATAAAACTACTATGAACCTGCGACTCGAAAAGTTTAGCTCGATGGTCAAAAAACAGCTTGCTCCGATACTGCTTGAGTACCAAATGCCTGGCAGCTCACTCAGTGTTAATGGCGTCAAAATTAGCCCTGATTTAAAGATTGCGCATATTTATGTATCTGTCTGGGGGGGCAATACAAAGCTAGCTTTTGAGAATATTGAAAATAACCGTGGCGAAATATCCAAAGAACTCGCAAGTAAGCTCAAATCGAAGTTTTCGCCGAGTTTGAGCTTTCATCTAGATTCGGGGCAGGCCGACAGCGAGCTGATCGAAGACCTACTTAAGACATAGTCCGCTCGGCGTGATAGCCTAGATACTAAAGCTAAGTAAGCTTATTTTAATTATTATTAACTAGTCTCACTAATTATCTCTATTCAAATACCACTTTTGCTGCACCTGCCTTCTACCCTCTGTTGCCTGTTGTTCGTCCTCTGTTATCTGTCTCTACCGACATCGAGTCCCAAGAAAGCAACAGACTAGTGGGCTAATAAAGTATTTAAGAATTGTTTGAAGCCCTGAAGCGCTAGCAATCAGGGCAAGTTTATTCTTAAATCAGATTGCCTGGTAGTCTGGGGCGCTTATTGGGGTGAGCCACAGTCGGTTATTTTTGCTCCACTTTTGATACCAAAAGTGGTGTTATAGTGAATTAAAATAAAATAGTACCAGTCTAACCACCTAAAAATCAAAAAACATCAGATGTTGATGTCGGTG
>SICO01000033.1 GCA_009691435.1 Candidatus Saccharimonadota bacterium
TCAGGTGGTGTCGGCATGCGAGATTTTCAGCGGGGGGTAGATAGTATTCCCAAGGTCAAGGTCAGCCTGGGTGGCCGCCCCAAAGCAATAGAACACATAACTAATTTTGCTAGTGTGGGAATAAGCCATGGCGAGAGATTGTGTCTTGGGTATATTTATGCCGCCGCCATTACGGAGATAGACACGATATGTGCGACTAACCTGATTACTGAATACCTGGGCAACTATATGTTTGGCATACTAACCCAAAAACTTAGAGACGAATCTGGGAGTAGCTATTATGTGGATGCCAGCTACACTATTTGTGGTAAAAATGCCTATATTGTTATAACTACTGATATTAAGAAATCAGAGAAAGCAAAGATAGACAAGCTAGTTGCTGTACAAATTAACAGGCTGGCAGATGGAAAAATTGATGTAGATAGGCTCGAGATAGTTCGGAAAATGATAATCAAAAAGTCCCCCATAGTGCTTGAGCAAACAGCCGGCGAGGTTTTCGTCAATGAAAAACTCAAAAGCTTCATTGTAAATAATGGCATCGACTATTATGACTACCTAGCCCAGATGGAGTGTTTGAGTATTGACAAGGTGAGACAGTTTGCTGGTCAGGTGTTTCGGCAGAAAATGTTAGTCAATAAGCCGAAGAGGGCAACAAAAGCCTAGCTTGGCCACACTAGCTACTCTAGCTTATGTATGTAAAAGAGCACCGACATTTGATTTGAAAGATGCCGTAAGCATTGATTAGTTTGCCGCTATCTGTTAAGATAGCTCCATAATGCTTCAAAAGACTATTAAGGCTAAGGTCATGAAAGATAACAGTACGCATGCTAAGGATACTGGTTCGGCCGAAGTGCAGATTGCACTTTTTACGGAACAGATTAAGCAATTAACTGGTCATCTCAAGACTCACAAAAAGGATAATCACTCCAGGCGGGGCTTGCTAGCAATGGTTAGCAAAAGACGCCGATTGCTTGGTTACTTGAGTACAAAAGACCCTAAGCGCTATGAGTCTGTAGTAAAAAAACTACAACTGCGTAGATAGTTTTTGAGCATTAAGGTACATTGTAATAATAATTAATTGAAACTATAGGATATAGTTATTGGTTGCGGAACGGATTGATCTAAAGGAACTGATCAATTGATTCCGAAACTAACTATAATCTTTAGAATATAGAAAGGTATATTAAATCAATGGAAATAATTCATCCCTTTGGAGGCAAAACCTCTAAATTTGAAACAGAGTTTGCTGATAAAAAACTAATAATTGAAACAGGCAACATGGCTTTTAGGGCCGATGGATCCGTGACGGTTCGCTATGGCGATACAATGGTCTTGGCGACTGCAATCGTTGAGCCTAAACCTCGCCCAGAAACTGACTTTTTTCCGCTCATGATTGATTACGAGGAGCGTTGGTATGCATCTGGTAAGATTTCTGGAAGTAGATATATGAAGCGAGAGGCTCGACCCTCTGATAAAGCAATTTTAACAGCTCGCCTAATTGACCGCCCAATTCGTCCTCTTTTCCCTAAGGGGTATAGGAATGATGTTCAGGTGGTAGTTACAGTGCTTAGCGTTGATTTAGAAAACGAACCAGACATTATATCTATTATTGCCGCATCTACGGCTTTAATGCTGGCTGGCACTCCTTTTGAGGGACCAGTAGCGGCAGTTAGAATTGGACAGGTTGATGATAAATTAGTAGTTAACCCGACACTCACAGAGCAGCTCGATAGCAAGCTAAACCTCACTGTGGCTGGCACCAAAGACGCCATTATGATGGTAGAATCGGTTGCCTGCGAAGTAGATGAGCAGACTATTTTAGATGGTTTTGAACTAGCCATTAAAGCTTGGCAGCCAGTCATTGATTTACAAAACAAAATGGTTAAGGATCTCGGAGTATCAGCAAAAGACTTTGAGCTTTTCAAACCTAATGAAGAGGTTGAGGTAAAAATTCGCGAGTACCTAAAAGACCGCCTCGGCGAAAGAGTTCGCCACGCCGATAAAACCAAGCGTCACGATGCAATAATGGAGCTACACGACGAAATTATGTCCGAGTTCGGACTATTACCTGATGACGTTGAGGACGACGGAAAAACCCGCTATGGCCACCCAGATATCGAGCTAGCATTTGAAAAAATTATTGATGGAGAAATCAGGCGTGCTATTTTAGAGGAAGCAACTCGCCCCGATAACCGCAAAAACACCGAGATCCGATCGCTTAGTATGCAAGTAGGTATCATACCCCGCACTCATGGTAGCGGCTTGTTTACGCGTGGAGCTACGCAGGCTTTGACCTTAACAACTCTTGCTCCTGCAGGTGCGGCCCAACAAATTGAAAGCATGGATGAAGATACTGAAAAATTTTATTTGCACCATTACAATTTTCCTCCTTTCTCTATCGGCGAGGCGCGACCAATGCGCTCCACTAGCCGCCGCGAGATTGGTCATGGCAATTTAGCGGAGCGAGCGTTAGCGGCGGTACTACCTACAAAAGAAGAATTCCCATACACGATTAGAATTGTAACCGAGATTTTAAGTAGTGCTGGCTCTACCTCTATGGCCGCAACCTGTGGCAGTACCTTGAGCCTGATGGACGCTGGCGTACCAATCAAGAGCCCAGTTAGCGGTATTGCAATGGGGTTAATGGTTAACCATCAGGACCCAAGCCAAAATGTTATTTTATCAGATATCCAAGACGCCGAAGATTTTGCTGGTGACATGGACTTTAAGGTAACAGGCACGGCCGATGGTATTACGGCATTGCAGATGGATATTAAGCTTAAGGGTTTAAGTTTAGCAATTTTAAAAACCGCCCTTGAGCAAGGTAAGCAGGGTCGATTAGAAATCCTTCAAGCTATGAATAAGGTTATTGCCACCCCTCGGGATGACCTTAGCCCCTATGCACCACGCATTACTAAACTTCAGATTAATCCTGATAAGATTCGTGAAGTTATTGGTAAGGGTGGCGAAACAATCCAGCGCATCACCGCCGAGACTGGCGTTGATATCGATATCGAAGACTCGGGGCTTATTATGATAGCCAGTGCTGACGCCGGAGCTGCCAAAACTGCCAAGGAAATGATTGAGGCAATAGTAGCTGAGCCAGAAGTTGGTAAAGTGTATAATGGTAAAGTAATAAAGGTTATGGATTTCGGTGCTTTCGTTGAGATTATGCCCGGCAAAGAAGGCATGGTGCATGTTAGCCAGATACGCGATGAACGAGTAGAAGACATTCGCAAAGAACTTACTGAGGGAGATGAAGTTAGCGTCAAGCTCACTGAAATTGATGACCGAGGTCGTTTGAATTTATCGATGAAAGCCGCCCGTCAAAAATAGTTGTCATTCCAGTATCTGCCCTTATTTTTAGGGCAGGGCTGGGGGGATAAATGGTAAATCTGCAAAAACAAGCTAAGCTAGATGCTATCGCGCAGGTCATCACCGATCGTGCGGTAGATATCGAACTTGCTAAGACTTGCTTAAACCCCGTACCGGGCGAGGGAAACGCTAATGCTGCGTTAATGTTGGTTGGTGAAGCACCAGGCGCTAAGGAAGACAAATTAGGCCGCCCGTTCGTGGGGGCTAGCGGTAAGTTCTTAGCCACCATGCTGACTAGCATTGGGCTGGAGCGCAAAGATGTCTTTATTACCAATATCGTCAAGTTCCGCCCACCTCAAAACCGAGACCCCAACCCTAGCGAAATTAAGGCTTGCTTGCCAATATTATATGAGCAGGTAGCCATAATTAAGCCCAAACTAGTGGTTTTGCTGGGGCGACATGCCACGAATGTTTTCTTCCCTGGGTTAAAAATAGGCAAGACTCATGGCGAAGTGTTAAAGCGTAGCTTGCATCAAGGAACACAGCCAGTATTTCAGCAGATGTTTTTGCCTTTGTACCACCCAGCCGCCGCTCTATACAATGGATCGATGCGTAAAATCTTATTACAAGATTTTGGTAAGATTCCTCAAATTTTAGCAATTATTAAATAATAAATAATAATCAATAATTAATAACGAGAAAGGATATATATAAAAATATGTCAAAAGATAATTTAAAAAGCCGTCCCTTGACGGCACAAGACCTAGGCTTCGATAAGGCGAATCAACCAAATCAGCCCAGCCAACCAGGGCAATCAAGCCCTGCAGCCGCAGCTAAAGCTTCGGTGCCACCAACAAATCAACCTAACCCAGCCGCCCAGCAACCGGCTGCTCAGCAACCGCCCGCCCAGCAACCGGCTGCTCAGCCAAAACCAGCCGCCCAGCAACCGGCTGCTCAGCCAAAACCAGCCGCCCAGCAACCGGCTGCTCAGCCAAAACCAGCCTATGTCAGCAACCGCAACAATAACAGCGGCAAACCAGGCAACCCGAACCGCAACTTTCAAAAGCCCCGTGGCGGTGGCAATAATAATAACCGTCGTTTCGACAAGCGACCAACCCAGTATGCAGTGGGAAGCTTTAATCAGGCTAAGCCAGCTACTAAGCCACAATCAGTTGCACCTGTCGGTATGAGCAAAATCGACGCCGGTAAGCTCAAAATAATCCCGCTTGGTGGGCTTAACCAAATCGGCAAAAACATTATGGCTCTCGAATACGAAGACGATATTATCGTAATGGACATGGGGTTCACCTTCCCTGGCGAAGATCAGCCTGGTATCGACTTGGTTGTATCAGATATCACCTACCTAGAAGAGCGCAAGCACAAGATTCGCGGCATCGTCATTACGCATGCTCACGAAGACCACGTTGGTGGTATTCCGTTTCTGTTGCCAAAAATCCCGGCTCCTATCTATGCTGCTCAATTTACAATTAAATTTATTGAGCGAAAACTCGAAGAGTACAAGCTCGATTTTAAGCCCGAACTGCACACCATCAACCAAGATGCCCACGACAAAATCCAGCTTGGTGTATTTACCGTAGAGTTTATTCGTGTCACTCACTCCATCCCCGACGCTTGCGCGCTGGCAATCCACACTCCTGTTGGTACCATCATCAATACCGGCGATTGGCGATTCGAGGAGAATCCACTAGACGGCAAGCTTTCTGATAAAAGCCGCTTAAAAGAGCTTGGCGCCGAAGGCGTAGCGCTACTAATGTGCGATTCGACCAATTGTGAAAACCCTGGCCGAACTCCCTCAGAGCGCGAAATTGTCGATACTCTAGACGAAATCATGGTGCGCAATTACAACCGCAGGGCAATCATATCTTCGTTTGGTAGCCAGATTACCAGAATGCAGATCATCATTAATGCTGTCGATAAAGCTCACCGTAAGCTCGTGGTGGCCGGACGCAGCATGCTCAACAACCTCGAGCTATCGGTAAAGCTTGGTTATATCAAGGTACCACCAGGCCTAATAATTAAAGCTCAAGATATGAAAAACTACCAAGATAGCGAAATAGCAGTGCTTACCACCGGTTCGCAGGGCGAAGAGTTCTCGGCCTTGCAACGTATGGGCAAAGGAGAGCACCGCGATGTTAAACTCAAAGAGGGTGACATTGTAATACTTTCTTCTTCGATTATCCCCGGCAACGAAAAGTCGGTCTGGGGTATGGTCGACAATTTGTACCGTTGGGGTGCCTATGTCTATCAGACTGCCACTCGTGGAGTTGATGATCTTGGTATATTCCATATCTCTGGCCATGCCAATGTCGATGAAGTCAAGGAAATGCTCGAGCTCACCAAGCCCAAGTACTACCTACCAATTCACGGCGAGCTGCACCACCTAGTGCATAATGCCAAAATCGCTACCGATATGGGTTACGACAAGAAAGACGTCTTCGTTATCGAAAACGGCCAGACTCTCGAGATGACCAAAGAAGGCATGAAGCTCGGTCCTAAGGTTCAATCTGGCGAAGTACTGATCGATGGCGCCGGTATCGGTGATGTCCAGGAAATCGTCCTTAAAGACCGCCTGGCTATGAGTAGCGACGGAGTGTTTATGGTAATTGCCACTATTGATAAGAGGACTGGCAAGCTAGCTACTAGCCCCGATATTATCAGCCGAGGGTTTATCTA
>SICO01000034.1 GCA_009691435.1 Candidatus Saccharimonadota bacterium
ACATAAAAATATCCTTTCAGCTTGAAAAGGATTTGCTTTGCTATCCTTCCCATGCGGGCTAGGCTTGGCACCTTGCTTTTTGGGGCAGGTTGCCGGCAGATTATTGGGCTAGGTCCCTAACTGCGCTCTTGATATTAATTGATTTGTAAATTTAGTATACACCTTAAAATTAGTTATGGCGAATGAAAGTGCCAGCCATTAGTGCGCGACAGGTGTGGCTCTCGGCACCGTCAATGTGTAACAGCGGTTTTGCTCGGGCACAGCACGGATAGCGTACTTATCATTGGCGCTTTTGGGGCCATCGAATCGCATGATGCCCGTGCCGACATTATAAATTGCACCTGAGAGGTATTTGTAGCGGATATTGATGCTTTCTGGTTCGGAATCTCGGACTATCATGTAGGCCGACTTGTGCTCGATGCCATCCGTAACTACCAGCTCTGCCTCGGTGTGCCAGTTGCCCATAAGGCAGATCGTGGGGCCCGATTGCTTGAGCGCGAGGATGTTGTGCGCTTTGGCTTGCTCGGTTTCGCCGTTGGTGTAATGTATGTCAGATATTTTTTTCTCGGTCACCAAAACTGCTAGAGTTTTGGCCATCTCTACCGAAAGCACGCTGGCTATGAAATAGTCTGCGTCAATCAGCTCGAAGTTTGGCTGCCCAGCGATGCAAGAATCGATGAATGCTTTGCAGGTTTCGGCATACAACTCTAGCGCCAGGCTTGTAATGCCATAATGAATGATCAGCGAATAGAGTACATCGCAGTTTTGGGTGGCGCCGTGGATCTCGCCACAGATGACATAGCGGCTGGTTGCGATTTGCTCGGCTAGCTGAGGATTAGCTAACTGCTCGGGCGGTATCAGGGTTGGGCTGAAGCTATTGTAGGCTTGTTGAGTATTCATAGCTTAAATTATACCCTTTTCACGCCTGTAGGCGCTAGGTGAATATTTTAATTCACGACAGGTGTGGCTCTCGGCACCGTCAATGTGTAACAGCGGTTTTGCCCTGGCAAAGCAGTAATATAGTACATATTGTGCATTATACATACGGCTTTGAGCGAGATGGCTCTAACCGCACAGATAGCCCAGAGTATCAACAATTAGTTGACGCACTCAAAGCCCAATTTGAGCAGATAGTAGCTGCCTAGGCGTATAACAGTTGAATACTAATAGCCTAATATTGGCATATCAATTATAATTAAAAAATGAAGAAGTGGTCGGCAATAATACTATTGGCTCTGGCGCAGTTTATTATGGTGCTCGATAGTACCGTAATGAATGTATCTATTTCTACTGTCGTTAAAGACTTGGATACAACCGTGGCTTCCATGCAAGCCACGATTACATTTTATACCTTAACAATGGCCGCTCTAATGCTAACCGGCGGCAAACTCGGCGATATATGGGGTCGTAAAAAAGTCTTTTTGATTGGGCTTGGCATATACGGAATTGGCGCATTCATAACCGCGATAAGCCCAAACATCCAGACACTAATGATAGGCTGGTCGCTGGTAGAAGGACTAGGCGCAGTGCTGGTGATACCCGCCACAGCGGCGCTTGTGGCTGCTCGCTATGAAGGCCGGGATAGGATAACCGCCTTTGCAATAATTGGTGCTATGGCTGGTGCGGCGGCGGCGGCTGGGCCACTTATCGGCGGCTTTGTAACTACCTTTTTAAGCTGGCGCTATGTGTTTGCTTTCGAGTCAGTCATTGTAGTAATCATACTATTCTTCTGGAAGCATGTGCCGAGCTCTGGAAAATTGGCCCAGGCAAAGCTAGATATCCCTAGCACTGTATTATCGGCAAGCGGCATGTCGCTTTTGATATTTGGGATATTACAAAGCAAGGTCTGGGGCTGGGTAAAACCAATGACCGTACCAGAGATTTTTGGTTACCCAATAGCGCCCTTCGGGATTTCGATTGTTACCTTTTTGATATTTGCAGGCATACTTCTTTTGGCATACTTCCTTAGCTACCAAAAAACTCTCCAAAACAAGGGGAAAGACCCCTTGTTCGATGTGACAGTTCTCAAAATTCCTCAGTTGCGCAGTGGGCTAGCCGTACAGACGTCGCAAAGCCTCGTTATTGGTGCGTCATTTTTTGTAATGCCTGTTTATCTGGAGATGGTAATAGGCCTAGATGCGCTTCAGACGGGCATACGAATTATTCCCCTTTCAATATCGGTCATCACCTTTTCGATGCTGGGCTCCAAATTAATTGACCGTTTTAGTCCTAAAAGGATTGTAAAGTTCGGCCAGCTAGCACTGATTGTCGGGGTTGCTATTATCACCTATACTATCGATCCTCAATTGCAGAGTATTCCACTTTTTATCGGAATGTTCATCTTGGGTGCGGGACTAGGGCTACTGGCCTCGCAGCTCGGCAATATCAATATGAACGCCGTGGATAAACGCCACGCCAGCGAGGTTGGTGGAATCCAAGGTACTGCCCTGAACCTAGGCTCGTCACTAGGAACAGCCATTATTGGCTCTATTTTAATCATGACGCTATCAACCGGCTTCTCGGCTAAGATATCTGCCGACCCACAAGTTCCAGAAAGTGTTAAGCAGGCCGTTAGTGCCCAAGCCAACAAGGGTATACCAATACTATCGACTGCCGATGTTACCCAGATTGCGAATCAAGAGGGATTTTCTCAAGCTCAAACAGCCCAGCTGCTTAGCTTCTACACCGACTCACAGCTGGCCGGTCTAAGGCAAGCCATGGTGTTCTTACTACTTCTTACTATAGTTTCACTACTGCTCTCCCGAAATCTCCCTGATAACAAGCCTCAAAAGCAATCCGGTCTGAAGCTCAAAGATATACATGGCTAATTGTAAGCCCCACTATCCTAAAATTTAGGGTTTGACTTAGTAATACTCCCCCAGTACGTAGGCTGTTATTTGCAAGTAGAGTTTTTATGACGAATTATTCCGTAGGGATGATTGAGCGCTTCTGACTTGGGGTTTTTGTATATACCACATGCTGTGATGCTATAGCCAGCTTGTGAGGCAAGTATTGCCAGCTCTACGCCAGTCTTACCGCTGGCTCCAAAAATAAATAGTTTCATGATAGCTATTTTGAGCGCGACAATGCGCCTCAAACCGAGTCATCGGTGCTGTTGGACGGCGGAAAGTACTGCCCGAGTGGTAGCTTAGTATCAAGCGGCAATATGAAACCAAAGGTTGAGCCCTTGCCCTGCTCGCTTTTGAACACAACTCTGCCGCCTTGGTCTTCCACGACACGCCTTACTAGGTACAACCCGAGTCCGGTACCAGAAGGACGACTTTCCTTGGCATTACCAGCACGGTAGAATTTGCTAAAGAGCTTAGGCTTTTCCTTATCTGGCACACCAATACCATTATCGACCACGGTATATTGGACATCAGCGTCGTTGTAGCGCAAAAAGACATCAACTTTTCCGCCGGCAGTATAGTTAATGGCATTTGTAATGAGGTTCATTACGGCTTGGCGGGTTTTTTGCTCATCAATATTAATTAGCGCTGGCGGCTGGTGCGGAGGATGGTAGGCTAGCTGGACGCCAGCTTCAGCTGCAGAAGCAGATAGCGCACTGACCTCTTCGCCAATTATTTTATTAAAATCGGTTGGCTCGATATCTAGGTAAAACTTATTGGCCGTCATGCGGCTAACATCTAAAAAGTCGAGTAGTAGGCTCCTCATAACTTGAGTCCTGCCGAGGGCTTTATTGACAGTTGTAGCAAGTTTTTCGTTTAATTCGCCATAGTACCCCTGGTGGACCATACTTAGGTAGCCTTCAATTGTCGTTAACGGGGTACCTAGCTGGTGCGAGGCCATCGATATAAACTCGTCTTTGGTGGTATCGGCCTGCTTGAGCTTCTCGTTGGCATGGCTCAACTGCTTGGTTGCCCTATCCAGATCGACATTTTTGATTTTTAGGTCACCGATAAGTTTGTTGATATTTTGAGCCATATCATTGAAAGTATTGGCTAGATCACGCATTTCGTCGCTTGTCTTGACCTTAACAATGTAGTCATAGTTCCCTCTGGATATTTTATCGGTGCCGAGTATTAGCTGCTTAATAGGGTCAAGTAATTGTTTCCTGAATATCAAACTCAAAACAATCGCAAATAATCCGGACGAAACAATAATGATAACTGACAGCTGGATAAATGAATTCATCCCAGAATAAATACTTATTACTGGCTCCTGAACTATTACTGCCCAGTTGCTATTAGCAAGCTTGATAGGGGTGCTGATTACTTCAACCCCCTGTTCAGATGTGGTTACTGCGGTGTCATAGTTGTCATTTATGAAGTTCCTGACGGCCGCAACATTTGCCACCTTTTGGTTCTTTGATAAAAACTCACTTTCTGGGTGAGCAACCAGGTTGCCTAGGCTATCAACAACATAAGCGTAGCCACCTTGGCCTATTTTTGTTGAGAGCACAGCTTGCCAGAGGCCAGCAATGTCGTATTTTACAATAATCACACCAAGAAACTGATTGACGTCATCAGTGCCTGGCCTGAAATTACTCGGTAGTATCGGCGTAGCAATTGTTATTGTCGGTACATTACCTTCGGAGTAATTTACCGAGCCTACAAAATGCTTTCCTTTTAAAAAGCTGACAGCTTTAAAGGAATCGGTTAACGATTTGTCCAGCGGGCTATCGTCCATTCCGTTGGTGTCAACTTTTACTATCTGCATGCCAAGTTTATCTAGCAGTATAACTTCTTCTATGCTCTCGTCTTGTTTCATTAGTGCTTCAAAATTTTTACTAACAACACCAGGTTCTAGTGCCGCTGTGGATAATAATTTTGATTGTAAAACTAGCGCTCTAATTCTGTCATCAAGATAAATATTGATTTTATCGGCAGTACTTTCGGCCACCACCCGCTGATTGGTTATAGCCGCATCGCGCAGTAAGGCCCGACCCCTATCGGCCAGGACAATACTCACCAAAAGCAGTGGCACGAGCGAAACTAACAGGAAATAGACCAGAACTTTTGCAGAAATCTTTAGTCTGGGTAGTAGTCTTAAAGGCATGATGTTATCCTCGGCATGAACCTACTCAAAGATTATGTCTTAATAGTTGTTGACAGTCGTAAACATACTATCTATAATAAAGCTTATGGATATTAATAACAACAACAGGAACAATAGTACCGGTAATTCACATATTAACTTAACAGGCAGTGGACAGCAATCTCCGCAGTCTCAAATGCCACCACAAGCTAAAAACTCTAATGCAAAGAAAACATTAATTATTGTACTAATTATTGCGCTATTTCTAGGTTCAAACTACGGCGCATTTTACATTGGTAAGCAGAATAAAGATGCAACTAAGACATTAGAAGTAGCTGTTACCCAAAAACCAATCAATTTGCCAAAGGAAGCTACACTCCTAAATGAATGCGCTATTGGACGTGGCAAACAATATGCTATTCCAAAAGACCTTCCAGCCGGACCAATCTATGATGTTCGTGGCAGCGAAGTTATCGCCATAGAATACGTTCTGGGTATTCAGGCACTATTTGCTGACGCAAATAAATTTTCGGACACACTGATGGCACTGATTAAGGAAAACCCTGTAGACCACTTTGATATCATTCAACAGCAGCCTAAGGCTGGCGATACAGATCAAATGATAAGCCTTGTGATGTTTGTAGTGCCAAAAGAAGAATCCGCTAAAATCACTTGCCCTGACACAGCTAGTCCCACCACTAGTCCCACCACTAGTCCCACCACTACTCCCACCACACCTTCAAGTCCGGCTGCAACTCCTCAGCAACCTGCAGCTCCAGCTAACCCTGCTCAATAGCAGAACAACAGCAAGAAGAACAAAAAGCAGTGAACCATTACATTCGCTGTTTTTTGATTTTGGGTTAAATTTTATTTTAGATATTCGGCTATCTTGGTCTTGGCGAAGTTGACAATGCCGATATCTGGTTCCATGACATACAGCGGCTGTGCACCCATACTATAGGTCGGTGCAGTTTTT
>SICO01000005.1 GCA_009691435.1 Candidatus Saccharimonadota bacterium
CTTCGGTTCAACAAATCGTACGAAAGTAAGACCTAATACGATTGTACCTTAATACGATTGTACTGCAATAATGTACAGCCCCTAAATTATACCATATCTGTTGAGTAGCTGATATGAACTTAAAAAACTACTAGAATTATAGTATAATCACCAGATGTCACAAAATATGGTGAGAAAACGTTATTATGCACGGATATGATCAGAGCCAACATTTACTATCACTTGTAGTAAAGGCCCAGGCTGGTGATGAAGCAGCTTTCGAACAACTCTACCACGAATGTTATGAGCCAATTTTAAGGTACATTGCTTTTCGTGTGCCAACGGTAGATGATGCCGAGGATCTTGCCCAACAAGTGTTTATCCGTTTTTATTCCAACCTTGCAAGCTGGAAGGATCAAGGCTATTCGCCCATGGCCTATATTTTTACGGTTGCTAGAAGCGTCGTATCAGATTATTGGCGATCTAATAAAAATAGGCCAGTTAGCAATTCGGAGGATATCATTCCGCTATTGGTAGATAACGGCAAAAAACCCGATGAGATAGTGCAGAGCAAGCAAGCGGTGGCTGAGATATCTCGGGGAATTAACCGCTTGCCAGATAATTATCGAGAGGTTATTGTATTAAGATTAATCGATGGTTTGTCAAACCCTGAAATTTCTAAAATCATTGGGAAGTCAGAAGTAGCCACTAGAAAGCTTTACTCAAGAGGTATTCAAAAACTACAATATGAAATTAAGGTAGGTAAAATAGATGAATAATTATAATAAAATACTTCAATATCATTTAGACCATAATCTCTCAAGAGTTTCACCAAAATACTCTAAGGCCTTAAGTGCATCTCAAAAGCGAGACCTTACTCACGCACTAGAAATTAATAAATCTCTAAAAAACCTTCGCTCTAGAGATAGTTTGGGTAAAGCATCTTTAAGACAAGCTTTGGAGCTCGTGGGTAGCCCGCAAGAAGTTAAGCCGAGCATGCTAGATAGGCCCTTGAAGACCCACCAGCTAAGAGTAGCTTGTAGCTATTTGGCAGTTTTTGTGATGCTGGCGGCTGCCGGCGGGGTTGGTTTCTCGATGCTTAACGGCACACCGCCAGACACCCTCAATACATCTAGCGTTGCCGCCAATGGCTCGATTGAAAATCTACACAATCTTAATATCGCTGATGCTGAAAATGACGCTAACCCGTTAATAACAGACGAGGGTTCAGATAAAACAGCTACAGCCAATATCGAGAGTAGCTCTACCGCAGGGGAGGCTATAAATGAAGATTTCTAAGTTAGTTACTAGGCAAAAGTGCTTAGTATTGGCATTAATTATTGCCTTACAGCTAATCAATGTCCCTATTGTTAAGGCTAACAGTTCAGATCCATTCTGTCGCTCAGTCGTTGCAATTTCTAGCAAAATCAGTTCTGATATCCAGCATCAACAGTTATTTGAGCTAGATAATATCAAGGCTGGCCAAAGCAAGCTAGATAGCAGGAGGACAACAGCTAATTCTAAAAGGTTGGAGCATTTTGACAAGCTAGATAAAAAGTATTTCGAAACAGAGCAAGCAGAGCACCTTAGCCAGTACAAACAAGTAGTTCAAGGCGCCATAACTGCTAGAAGACTGGCGGTTGACAAGGCTCGAGCCGAATTTATTAGCTCTGCTAATTTACTAATTATTGCTCACCGCGACGAGATAGTTCAGTCTGAGCAGATACTACTCACTAGCCTAGCTACAATCACCAAGACGGCGCAGGACAATTGTGGTTCTGGGATGGACCCTATGCAAGTAAAAAGTGTTTTTAAATCCTCACTAGGCCGGGCTAAGCTGGATTTAATTAATGCCGTACAAACCCAGCCAAGCAATAAGCAAAAACTAAATTTACTGATAACAATCAGGAAGCAGTCTATCGATGAAGCCCTAGCAGAGTTTAAGGTCACCGCATTTGATGCTAAGCAAAAATTTTTAGATGCTACCTCGCAACAATAATTATCAAAAAGTTTGGTAGAATATAGCTATGGGTTTTCTTAATAAAATTATCCAAATAACTTTATTCATAGGCATTATTCTACTTGTGAATGTCTCTACATTTATAGGGGTATTCTCTTCCAATCAGCATCTCACAAAAATTCTAGAATCAGCTGGGTTCTATTCGGCCGCCTCTAAGGCCCTCTCAAGCGAACTATCTAAGACAGTCACCGCTCCCAACGAGGAGATATCATTAGCTATTAAAAATAGTATCGCACTGGCCATTAATGCCGATATCGCCAAAACAGTTATTCAGCCTGGCCAGATTACATTTGTGGAGTGGCTGAATAGCTCCAACTCCTCACTTCAGCTAGAGCTTGATTTATTGCCAGTTAAAAACCAGCTAGCTTCGCTCTCGGTGGATCCTAAGATTAGGTTTGAGATAACTAAACTTTTACCTGATAATTTATCAATTTTAAGCTCCAAGGGTAGTGATAATAATTTGCTCTCACAGCTAGATAAAGTCAGGTACTTTTATAAAACTGCCAAGGTTATCTTGCCTGTTGTATGGTTAGTTGTAGCGGCTTGTTCATTATTGTTATTTATTTTGAACATAAGAAAAGGTAGTAAGAAATTCACTAGAGTATGCTATCCAGCTCTCTTTGCTAGTGTTGTTGGCCTAGTTGTTGCTACTATTGCAGTTATCTCCGCCCAAAGTATAGTCCTAGATTCCTCGACTAAATTTGAGCTAAATAACTTCCAGATACTTACTAAAATTTTACTGGTGTCTGTTCAAGAAACTATATTTGCTTACGCCCTTTTAGCTGGGCTTAGCGTAGTCGTCATTGTCGTTGCTAGATTCCTTTATCGTTCCCGAGATAAAGCCATTAAGCATAAGCGCAAGTAGGGCTTTAGGCCTCATATCGGCTTTGCCAGCGGGGTTTCTGGAACTCATACTTGACCATAGATACAATAAGTTCCAGTAAAATCAGTAGTGTACCTATTGGGAACAATAGCGCACTCGTAATATTTTGTTTAGATTTGTACATGACGATAAGCCTATTTAGTAGCAGCGCGAAGCAACTCAATGCCAGTAAAATCGTGCCCCCATATCTTCCTACGACTAGCAAGTATGTTAAGAGCAAGATAGGGAAGCAAACCATAAAAATACCACCAGTCACCAAAGCTATAGTAAGGGGCATATTAAATCGCATTGCAGGGTAGAGACATTGCTTATGGTAGCTCCTAAGGCTAGCTAGGCTAGCCTTATTTTGGTTGATTGCTAAATCGCTGGCACAATAAAATGCCGTGTTGAGTCCAGCCTGCCTGGCTGTGTTGGCGATATCGAACTCCTCTAGTGGATTATTTTTAACTATCTCAAAGCCACCTAGTTTACTGATGGAGGCCCGTTTAAAGCCGAGTAGGTTGCTACGCGAATAAGCCAGCCGGGGGTGTTTAGCATTCAGGTATGGTAGCGGATAAAAACCAAAAAATAAGTATTGCTCTTGGCTCATAATTAGCTGTTGCCAAAAAGATTTATTTTGATCGGCTGGTAAAAGCGAAATCAAGTCTACATCGCCTGCACCAATAGCACTAGCTATGACCGCTAGGGTGTTGGGTAAAAGAATTGTATCGGCGCCCAAGAGGACTACTAGGTCAGATTTGGATTTCTTAAATAAAACATTACTAGCCCAGGGCTGTATTAGCCAGCCAGATGGTGGCTTAGGTATTTCAATGATATGGAGTCTTTTATCTTGGTACCCTTCGACTATTTTTTGAGATTGCAAATTATTATCTAGGTTAGCATAGTAGATGTCAAAATGAGGGTAGTTCTGGCCTATTAAGGCTAAAATAGTAGAGGCAATATTGTCCTTGTCTCCAGAGGAATGGATTAGTATATCAATATGCGGTAGGTCGCCTAATCTTTTAGATTTTGGCCTGGTTAGTTTTTTATAGTTATAAATCATTAAGCCAAGCTGAATGATAGCAAAACCAAGGATGGCTCCAGCAAACCAGAGGACCTTATTGGCTCCCAACGAGAACGGGTCAAATGCCGATAGTAATAATAGCCCAAGCCAAACCCCAATTATCAAATTAAGCCAAATAAAATTTTTCCAGGCTCGTCGGTATTCTAAGCTTCTAGCGTCAGACTTAAATTTCCTAAAGAAGAGTGTATTTAATGGGTATGCTAGCAGCAGTACACTAGCTAAAGCGCCATATGGATAATAAAATACTGCGGTTATAAGACAGCACAAACTGTATAGGATGATGCAGTAACTATTGGTAAGCCGAGCGCCCAGCTTAGTTGCGATAGATTGTACGCTAGCGGCTCGGTCTACCTTGATACTGGGGATAGAACCAAGTGCTTGCGAGGCTAGACCCCAACAGAAAAAGGCAGTTATCGCTGGCCATGGCAATGAGCTGGCACCGGCATAAACTAGCCCAAATATTAGTGGCAATACGAGGCGCACGCCTGAGACTATCGAGTCACCGATGGGTACCACTTTAAGACGCAAAGGCTTAGCAGGGTAGCTATAGGCTAGAAATATTATCAGTATCAGTAGTAGGCTACTGATTAGACTCCCGGTCCATAGGAAAAAAATTATAAATGGGATATTGAGCCCGATTGCACAATAAGCTATTCGTTTGGTTTCAGCCTGGTCGGGGTTTTTAGCGTGGGGCTTAACATTATATTTATCCTCACAGATACTATCGATACTATGGTCTAGATAATTATAAAATAGACAAAAATATATAGTACCAAGTATACACCTAAGATTAATCGAGCCATTGGCAATGGTGTAGCCAATGAAAAATGGTATGGCGCTATTAAGCCAGGTTAATGGTCGAGAAGTTGCAATAATATCTTTAGCGCTTGGTAGATTGTTTTTGATAGTCTTTATCTGCATTGTAAAATCTATTAATTTTCTAATCTAGTTAATATTACTGTCAGCTCCTCGCACGGTGGCAAGGCTCATGCATTAACGGGTATACTTATCCTCAAAAAGTTAGCTTAGGAATTGAGTTAGTATTATACACTACTATCAGTATAACTGTCAGGTAGCCCCTCTAGCCCGGAGTGTACTTAAAAAAGCTCTGGTACCGCTTTAGCATTAGCTAGCTAGCTCATAAAAAGCTATAATTATCCTTAATGAAAGTATCAAAATGAGTCAGAACCGTAATATCGATATAGCGCGGGTTGAGAAAAACAAGCCACATGGTGCTAGTGCCAGTTCAACTCGGGCCAAGCGCCAACGCTCGACCCAGAACCCGCTGATTACTGACCCCACCAGCAACGCATCGTATTTTACTTTGTTGTGGTCAGGCATTACGGCAATTTTTAGCTCAGAGATATTTTTGCTCTCACTACTTAGAAACTTATTGAGTTTAAGAGTCTTATGCTTCGCAATTTTACCATTGGTATATTTCCAGCTGCATTTCTTGTCGGTTGTGAAGCCAGATCAAGCATTGGTTAAGCTAAAATTAATTTTAGCCCCTAGCAATACCTTTCAATTTATCATGTTAGTATCGGTAGTATTTTTATTAATGTTAGTTAGTTGGCTAGCCGATACCATTATAATGCCTGCCTTAATTAGGCTACGGTATCAGCAGCTTGACCGGCGCAAGGCATTAATTAGTACAGCTTTAGCTGACTCCCTTAAGGGGGTTATCTCTAACTCACTACAAAAGCTGACTAAGTTGATAGTGCTAATATTTGTCCTGGTATTGGTAGTTAGTGGTTATTATGCTATATATCTGCTTGGCTATGGCTCGCTTAGTATCCAGATTTGGTTTTACTGCTTGTTCTCGATATTGACATTGGTTATATTTTGTCTATTTATCTCGTTTAAATTCTGGCTTCAGGCCTCAACCGCCATTGGCTCTGGCTATGGTAAAAGTAAATTTTTAATGAGTATCAAGCAGGTATCATTGCATCCTGGGCGCGCGCTATGCTATGGCATCAGTTGGCTTGGGTTCTTAAGCGCCACCATATTTGCTAGTCTTGGGTTAGCCTATGTTGAGATATTATTACTGCAGACAATCCAATCGGTTGTAGCCAATATTCTATGGCTGGCTATCTTCACGACCTTACTATATATTCTGTGGTCCATCTGGAGTGCTAGTCAAGTAGGCTTCTGGACTGCGCTGGTACGGTCTAGAAGGCACCCCGCGCATTTGGTATTCTCATCCGAGGGAGAGTCGGGGTATATGGGGTTACTGATAGTAGTAATTACTATTTTATTAATATCTGGGGTATTTTTAGCAATTTGCGTGGCCTATTCAAGCCAATTATCACTTGTACTTAGTGGAGTGTGGTCTCGTTTGCCAGACACAATTAAGATTAATTTGACAAAGCCCTAGCCAGGGCGTTGACAAAAGGGCTATTTATCAGGTAAAATACTACTCAAAGCCCACGAGGGTTTTTTAGATTACAATTTAATTAATTAAATTTATATTAGATTCCAAATGCGAGCATTTACCAACTATATTAAGAATTCAGTTGCAGAGATGCAAAAAGTTATTTGGCCTACCCGTAAGCAGGCATTGCAACTAACTATACTGATAATTTTAGTGTCATTTGCATTAGGGCTAACTCTAGCCGGCCTTGATTGGTTCTGGAGAAATATCTTGAAGTCATTAATTTTAAGGATTCCATAATGATAGATTTACAAAAAAACTGGTTTGTTGTACATACTTACTCTGGCTACGAAGATCAGGTGGCCGATGCCTTACGGCAACGTATTGATTCGCTAGACATGAAGGACAAGATCTTTGATGTGATTGTACCAAAAGAAAAGCAGATCGAAATTAAAAACGGTAAACGACGCACGGTAGAGCGTAAAATATTTCCGGGCTACATCATGATTGAAATGGTTGTGACCGAAGAGTCTTGGTTTGTGGTACGTAATACTCCAAATGTCACGGGCTTCGTTGGTACCAGCACCAACCCTTCACCGTTAAGCGAAGATGAAGTTAAGTCTATTCAGCGCCGTATGGGTATTGATGAGCCTAAGTATCATATTGATTTTAAAATTGGTGAAGTTGTTAATATTACCGATGGCCCTTTTAAGGGTTTCGATGGACAGGTTAGCGAAATCGATGAACAAAAAGGGAAGATTAAGGTTTTAGTCAGTATGTTTGGTCGCGAGACGCCAGTTGAGCTGGACTCACTGCAGGTTAAGAAAATCTAGAAAGGATAATTAGTATGGCAACAGAAGCAAAAAAAATTCAAGCTAAAGTAAAAATGATTATTATGGGTGGCCAAGCCACTCCAGCCCCTCCAGTTGGGTCTTCACTAGGACAACACGGAGTTAACATGATGGATTTTATCAACCCTTTTAATGAGCAGACTCAGGATCGCAAGGGGCAACCAACCCCAGTCCACATTACTATTTATGCCGATAAGACTATGAGTTTTGTTATTAAGGGTACTCCGGCAAAGATTTTGATTAAAGAAGCCCTAAAGTTGAAAAAAGCATCAGGTGTTCCTAACAAAGAAAAGGTTGGTAAATTGACCCAAGCTCAGCTGACCGAAATAGCTGAAAAGAAAATGCCAGATTTAAACGCCAATGATATTGAGGCCGCAAAAAAAATAATTGCAGGTACTGCCCGATCTATGGGAGTTGAAGTAGAATAAATAATTAACCTCGCTGTGGGAGCTACTGCAAGTAGTGCTTGACCACGAAAGGAGCAGAAAATGGCAAAGACACTAAAAGACGATATTACAAAACCCCTATTAGAAACCGAAGCATCCAAGCCTATAACAAAAACAGAGGTAACCTTCATACCCAAGCTAACGCCACAAATGGAGGCTTACCTCAAACGCAAAGCAGCCCAGACCAAGCCCAAGGTCGCAAAGAAAACCTCTGCACCTACTGTTGAAAAAGAAAGCACCGCAACTGCCGCTGATGCCAAGCTAGCTAAAGCTGGCAAGAGAAGCTCCAAGACCACCAAGGAAGTAGCTGAAAAAGAAGCTAAGGAAGTCAGAAAAACCCAGATCAAAAAAGCTAAAAAAGACGAGGTTGTAAAGCCAAAGCAAAAGCAAAAGCCGCATGTCAAAAAGTATTCCAAGAATCAAGAAGCTGGTAGAGCTTTAATCGAATCAGACAAGAAGTATGGGCTTAAAGATGCCATTGATTTGCTCTATAAGGTATCTAAAGTTAAGTTTGACGCCTCTGCTGAGCTACACGTGGCATTAAACATTGATCCTCGTCAAGCTGACCAGATGGTTCGCGCTAACACCTCATTGCCGTTTGGGACCGGTAAGCCTATTCGAGTAGCCGTGATCACTACGGACGAACTAGTTGCATCAGCCAAGCAAGCTGGCGCTGATATTGTAGATGCTGACTCCATTATTAAGGATATTATGAATGAAAAGTTTGATTTTGATGTTTTAATAGTCAGCCCAGACAGAATGGCTGAAGTTGGTAAGCTGGCTAAAGCTTTGGGGCCGAAAGGCTTAATGCCTTCACCTAAAAATGGTACCGTTACGGCCGACCCAGCAAAATCTGTTGATGAATTTAAAAAAGGTAAAGTTGAAATTAAGAATGATGCTAATGGTATTGTGCACCTAGCATTCGGTAAGTTAAGTTTTAAGCCTGAGGCTCTGTATGGTAATGCTAAGGCAGCCATTAAAGCTCTATCTTCAGCTAAGCCAAGCGGAGTTAAGGGGGTATTTATTAGAAGCATGTATGTCAGTGCCAGTATGAGTCCTAGCATTCAGCTAGATAACAATGAAGCCGTTAAGGAAGCTAGGGAAGTTAAAAAATCTATTTCAACCAGTGCTCCGCAAGCAGCTAAAGTGGCTAAAGAACCTCAATCAAAAAGCGCGCAATAATTACTCCGCTCTAGCCATTTTCTATTTTCTATATGTAAAATACTTAAGGTTTTATTGCTAATGCATATAAGATAAAATAAGGTTTGGGTTACCTTGACAGTCAAATACTATCAACAGGGAGATGTGATGTCCACAAACCAAACAGCAAGCTACTTCGTTGAAGACTTTAGCGAGGCCGAACTGTCTATTTTGTCTCGATATTTCACCAATAACGATAAGCCAGTTTTTTGTCTTATCAACTTACCCGAGGTTGTTAAGGGTGCACTGTACGCCAGGTACTCCAGGACCACCAAAAGCACCAGACGATTATTTTTAGACGAGTTTGTTAATCGCAAAGAAATTGCGGTTAATGCTATGTCTAGGAGTATGTCAATAATCGAAGCAGGAGAACGCTGGTCACAAAATCCCGGCGACTCTTTTGTTTACATTGCCGAGGAGCTTAAGCTTGAAGGTCTTGACCCCATTTTTTCATTGGAGCATGCCGAGTCATTGTACCGGCGAGTTTTTGATGAGTACGGAGATGACTCTGTTAGCCAGCTCGGTGGTGTACATATCGTTTTTGAGCAAGCCAGCAATATTGTAATCAATGAGATTGAGTGGGGGAGACTAGGGGCTTACCTAGAGCAATCTACTCGCTACCTTGATTACTCCGCTAGGCTTGACGATAATCGGTTTCGCTACTACCGCCCAGATGATGTAATGTCTGGCGAATATGCCCAAGCTTACGTAAAAGGTATGGACAAGCTTTTTGATTATTATATCAAGATGCTAGATTCAGCCATTAAGTACTTTCAGGCCACGAACCCACGAAATAGTTTTGAGGGTGACGACCGGGCATATCGGACTACCATTAATGCCAAAGCCTTTGATACCGTCAGGCCAATGTTGCCGGCAGGTATTATAAGTAATGTTGGGTTTTTTGGTAGTGCTCAAGCGGCCGCTAATATGCTTCGACGGCTATTGAGTTCAGAGTTAAGTGAGGCCAGGGTGCTGGGGCAAATGGCTCTTGATGCATTGCGCCACCCAGATGCCGCACCGGCGTTCTTTAATCAGATTGACGATGCTAGCAAAGGCATCCCATGGCTTGATTATTTCAACAAGACCAGGATTAACACCCATTTTTTGGTGAGTAGTTTACAGAGCCAATATGGTACCGAACAGGCGAGTCTTGCTTCTCCAGCTCAAAACGAAGTTAGTTTGACTTGGGCCGACTCCGATAATGAGCAAAAAGTTTGTGCTGGTATCTTGTATGAGTATGGCTCTAGCAATATGGCTATGTCAGATTGCATGGTACTTGCCGAACGGATTGGTAATTACAATCAGGGTTTATTAATTCGGAACTATTGTGGTAATCGTGGTAGCCTCAATTCTCAGCAAGGCAACCGTCGCTGGAAGCCAGGCCGAGCGTTTGAGCTGGCAAGCTATAACTTTGATATGGTGATTGATTTCGGTATCATGCGAGACTGGAAGCGCCACAGGCTGCTAACTGCGCTGTGGGGCGAGCTAGATACCTCGCTAGGCTGGACGATATCACCGTTTATTCTAGATATGGAGCTCTCAGAACTCTACCAAGAGGCCATGGATTTAAGCTCGGAGCTACATGCTAGTTTACTCCAGGATTATCCCAGGTCAGCACAATATGTCGTTTGCTTAGCATATCGTATGAAATTTAACATCAACATTAATGCAAGAGCTTTGATGTTTATGCTGGAACTACGCACTAGCCAGCAGGGGCACCCCAGCTATCGCGCAGTTGCTCAGCAGATGCATAGCCTAATTCATTCCCGTGACCCTGCTATTGCTAAAAGTATGGGCTACGTTGATTATAGCCAGTATAGTTTGGAACGAGCCGAAGCTGAAAAACGGCTTAGCACCAAACAATCACAGGCCGATTAGCTTTTAATCATTTATAGACCCCCGGGATACTGGGGGTCTTTTTTAATGTATAATTATCTATATGAATGAGTATCTTGATGAATAAACTATTTGAATTAACCAAAAAAGAAGCCGACAAGCAGCGCTCAAGTATCAATTTGATTGCGTCTGAGAATTACCCGAGCCCAAAAGTTTTGGAGTTACTGGGTTCAATTTGGAACGACAAGTACGCCGAAGGCTACCCAGGCAAGAGGTATTATGCTGGCAATCTATTGGCCGACGAGCTTGAGGAATTTGTATGCCATAAAGCCCTTCAAGTTTTTGATAAAACCAAGCAGTACGGGGTCAATGTTCAGGTCCTCTCTGGCAGTCCGGCAAATATGATGGTTTATTTTACTATTCTAGAACCTGGCGATACGGTACTTAGCCTAGATTTAAATAGTGGGGGACACCTAAGCCATTTGCACGCTACTAGCTCGCTGAACAAATTTTATAATCATCAGAACTATGGTCTTGTTAAGACTGCCGAAGGCTACGAAATTGACCTTGAGGACTTTAAAAATAAGCTTTCAAAAATCAAACCACGGCTTGTGATTATTGGGTTTTCTGCTTACCCTCGTCAATATCAGTTTTCCAGGCTTTGTGAAATTGCTCACGCCAATGGCTCCTTGGTGCTAGCTGACATCTCCCATATTAGCGGGTTAGTGGCAACTGGCAATCATAGCAGCCCGTTTGGTAATAATGATGCAGGAGCTGATTTTATCACCACGACTACCCATAAAACCCTGCGCGGCCCACGTTCTGCGATGCTTTTTGCCAAAAAAGAGTATATGCCAGCAATTAATAAAACTATCTTTCCTGGCACTAGTGGCGGCCCGCATCTGAATCAAATTGCAGCTGTTGGGCAGGCACTTTTAGAGGTAGCTGGCGATGATACTTATCCTGATAAAAAACCTTTCGGGGATTATATCAAGGCTGTTATGGCCAATACTCAAGCCCTTCAGAAAGGCCTTGAAACTAGCGGGGTAGAGATTGTTTCTCGCACCCAAAACCATATTGCCTTAGTTAAATTACCAGAATCAACCGATAGTCTAGAGCTGCAAGAATTGCTAGAAAGAGCAGGGGTCTTAACCAACCGCAACGCCATCCCTAACGATACGGGGAGTGCCTGGAGACCCGGCGGGTTAAGGCTCGGAGCAACAGCTCTTACTAGCCGTGGTATTGACTTAAAAAAATCTGAAGAACTCGGAGCGTTAGTAGGTTCCGTGATACTCGGAGAAGGTATTGAGCAGCTGAAGGCTTTTAGCCTAGCATTGGGCCATCAGTTAGTCTGGTGGTATTAGCAGCTATATCACCAAATAGGTCTTGAAATTCTAGGTGATATCTGTTAGAATTAATCTGATTACTAAAGACTGTAGCTGTTTATCTTGTAAAATTTAGACTTAATACGCTACAAGAGGTTATAAATCTAATGTATTATTTAGATTTTCAAACTAGACGGTCCTTGGTTTCGCCAAGGGTTTTTTGTTTGGTAATTAAGAGCACATTAACTAATAAAATCGGAGAATGCCTATGGCAAAGACACGTGAGCAAAAAGAAGCTGATGTTCAGGCATTAGTAGAGGCTTTCTCTAGTAGCAAAATTGCTGTGATGACTGATTACAGAGGTTTAGATGTAGCTGCAATTAATGATTTGCGCAATCAGCTGCGAGAAGCGGGCATTAGCTATAAGGTCAGTAAAAACACCTTATTAAAAGTCGCTATTGCCCAGAGCGATCAAAAAGGTCTTGATACCTCAATGTTTTCTGGACCAATGGCCCTAGCTTTTGGACCAGATGAGGCTCAGGCTTGTAAAATTATCGCAGATTTTGCTAAAACCAACAAAAGCCTAGAGATAATTGGTGCATTTGGCGAAGCGGGGGAGACGCTCAGCCGTGAGCAAGTAATGGTTTTGGCTAACCTTCCAGGTCGCGAAATACTTACCGCCCAGGTGGTGGGTACAATAGCAGCACCCCTAACAGGGTTGGTGCGAGTTCTAAATAGTAACATAACTAATTTGCTGTATGCCTTAAACGCCATACAGAGTAAAAAAGGAGAAGCATAAAATGTCGCAAGAAACTGCAAAACAAGAAGAAGTAAAGGAAGAAGTAAAAAAGGAAGTAACCGCTACTCCAAAAGAAGTAAAAGGTGAAACAACAGAAGTACCAGCAAAGTTCAAAACACTAGTTGATCAGATTTCAAAGCTTAGCGTGCTTGATTTATCTGAGCTTGTAAAAGTCCTAGAAGGGCACTTTGGAGTTAGTGCAGCTGCACCAGTAGCTGTAGCTGGCCCAGTAGGCCCTGTAGCTGAAGAGGAAGCTGTTGCTACTAAGAGTTCATATAATATTATGTTGATTGCAGCTGGAGAAAAGAAAATTGATGCAATTAAGGCTGTCCGCGAAGTGTCTGGCCTTGGTCTAGCCGAGAGTAAGGCTGTTGTAGATAGCGCCCCTAAGATGGTTAAGGAAGCCGTACCTACTGATGAAGCTCAAGAAGCTAAGAAAAAGCTAGAAGCAGCTGGCGCCACGGTAGAGCTACAGTAACCGTAGCAACACTCACTGATAAATATAAAATTAGCAAAATTAGACCCCTAGTATCTCCGGGGTCTTTTTTTATTGGGCACTTAGGACCCTAGGGGCTTTGCTTTTAGCCCACTTTTTGCTAAAATATAAAAAAAGTAATTTTATGTAAGGTAGACAAACAAAATGCAGGATAAAGATAAACAGCAAACATTACAAAATCTTGCCAGTCAAATGCAGTTGGCTCAAGATACAATTAAGCAAGTTGAAGAAGAACTTGCCAAGCTTGGTGTTAGCCAAAAGGACTTACCTAAACCCAAAAAGCAGAAACTTGTTGAATCTGGTTCGGCGGTCTCAGTTGGTAAAATTATCGAGGGCCAGTTTGACGGCCAGAATATGGTTGGGCCAGATAGCAAAGTTTATCCCGTTCCGGCCAACTATGCTTCTAAATCTAAATTAGTTGAAGGTGATACTCTCAAATTAACGATAGCTCAAGATGGCAGCTTTATTTATAAGCAAATTGGGCCAGTAGAACGTAAAAAAATAATTGCCAAAATGTCACTTGAAAACGGGCAGTACATTGCTATTATTGGTGACAAACATTATCGCGTACTATATGCCAGCGTAACTTATTTTAAAGCTCAGCCAGGGGATGAGGTGACAATAGTTATACCCGCCAATACTGATGCTACTTGGGCAGCAATAGAGGCTGTAATCACTTCATCATAATGATGTAAAAGGCATCTACAATAGGTTATAATATTATTTAGAAGAGAGGGAGCTTTGGCTAATTTAGCATTGTATCGTAAATATCGTTCAGCTGACTTTAGCGAAGTGATCGCTCAAGAGTCTATTGTTAAAACTCTGAACAATGCTATTAAAAGTGGGAAACATAGCCATGCTTATCTTTTGGCTGGTCCTCGTGGAGTAGGCAAAACAACGGTGGCACGTATCATTGCCAAGCAACTCAATGGCCTTAAAAAAACCGATGCAATTAATGACTTTTTAGACATTATTGAGATTGATGGAGCTAGCAACAGGGGCATTGATGAAATCAGAAATTTACGCGAAAAGGTCCATGTCTCTCCAGCAAAACTAGCCTACAAGGTCTATATCATCGATGAAGTGCACATGCTTACCAGGGAAGCTTTTAATGCTTTATTAAAGACTCTAGAGGAACCGCCACCGCATGTTGTATTTATTTTTGCTACTACCGAAGTTCACAAACTGCCAGAAACTATAGTGTCGCGGACGCAAAGATTTGATTTTAAACCCATTCCGCCTAGCGCTATTACTAAACATTTGAGATTTATAGCCGACCAAGAGAAAATTAAAATAGACGATTCGGCACTAGATATCATAGCCCGAGTGAGTAATGGTGGGTTCCGGGATGCCATTAGTTTACTTGATCAAATTTCCTCATTGGATGGCCCTATTACGCCCAGCATAGTTCTAGAATTTACAGGCTTACAAGACAATCAAGCGATACAATCAATTATTCAGGCTCGGCAAAATAATGATTTTAGTTTAGTCATCGAGCTCACCCAGCAGTTAATTGATGCTGGCGCCGATGCTGGCCTACTTACTCAACAGCTACTAGACACCCTGCAGTTTAATTTATTATCTAGCACTAAACATGAGCAGGCCTCGATGCTAGCTTTAGCTAGCGATCTGCACTGGGCACAAACTAATATGCGCTACTCTAGCTCTCCGGGGCTTGTATTGCAAGTAGCATTAGCCAGAGACTCCTTAGGGGCTAATTTATCAAACCCTAGCATAGTAAAGGCCGATCAACCAAGCGCTATCTTAAGTCAGCCACCAGATAAGCCATTGAGCAAGCCTAGCACTAGGCCAATTCCGTCTGCCATTGACCCCCAAGCATCAGGGAATGATGACCTGCTCATAAAATCACTCAGTGTCATTAAGCACCACAACAACTCACTCTATGCGGTGATGCGGGGCTCATCAATAGCAATATCTAATAATGAAATAAACATAACCTGCCAGTTTAGCTTCCACCGGGATAGAATCTCAGAACCTCACAACACTAGCTTAGTTGAGGAAGCCTTTAGTAAGGTCTATGGCCGCAAGATGCATCTAGCAATCCAACTTAGCAACATTAAGGCACCAACTACTGTAAATTCTCAAGAGGAATTATTAAATTCAGCCGTGGCGATTTTAGGCGGGGAGATTATCGATGCCTAGCAAGATTACCGCCAAGGAAGCTCTGAAGGCTAAGTTGCCACCCCAGAACCCACAAGCTGAAACTAGCTTAGTAGGTTCTTTGCTACTGGATAAAGATGCAATTATTAAGGTGGCTGATATCGTCCATGCCAAGGATTTCTATATTGAAAAAAATGGCTTAATATTTGATGCCGTAGTTAAGCTATTTGAAAAACGCGAGCCGGTTGACGTCGTGACATTGTCAGAAGAGCTAGAGAAACAAGGACTGCTCAAGGAGATAGGGGGTGCAGGTTATATTGCAGAGATAGTTAACAGTGTCCCTTCTGCCGCTCATGTCGCTCAATATGGCCAAATTGTTGCCCATAAGGCCACCCTTAGGAGGCTAATTGAAGCAGCAAGCGAAATCAATACTCTGGCTTACGATGAGGACCAGCAATTAGATAGCTTACTAGATAAAGCCGAGCAAACTCTCTTTGATGTTAGCCAAAAGCACCTTAGGCAGAACTTTGTTTCTATTAAAGATGTCTTGGCGGAGAGCTTTGATAGGCTTGATAGTCTACATAAAGACAAGGGTAGCCTAAGGGGGATCCCGACCGGGTTTAAGGGGATTGACAATATATTGGCAGGGTTACAAAAATCAGACCTTATTATCTTGGCCGCTAGACCCAGTATGGGCAAAACAAGCCTAGCTCTCAACATAGCCCAAAATGTCGCTACAAAAGAGGGAGTCCCAGTTGGGATATTCAGCCTAGAAATGAGCAAAGAACAACTCATTGATAGATTATTAGCATCGGAAGCAGGCATTGATAGCTGGAAACTGCGGACAGGTAATTTAGAAGATAAGGACTTTGAGAAAATTAATAAGGCGATGGGTGTACTTGCTGAAGCACCGTTATATATTGATGATTCCGCGATGGCCAATGTGATGGAAATACGGACTAAGGCTAGGCGACTACAGTCCGAACACGACTTAGGTCTAATTGTGATAGATTATTTACAATTAATGAGCGGGCGGAGTTCTAATTCTGAGAACCGCGTGCAGGAAATTTCTGAAATCTCCCGTGGTCTTAAGGGGTTAGCAAGGGAGCTTAATATCCCTGTCATTGCGCTCTCACAGCTGAGCCGTTCGGTTGAGCAACGTTCACCAAAGATTCCTCAGCTTTCAGACTTAAGAGAGTCAGGCTCGATTGAGCAAGATGCTGATGTTGTGATGTTTATTTATCGTGAGGACTACTATGATAAAGACACCGAGAAGAAAAATATAGCTGATATTTTAATTAAGAAACATCGTAATGGCCCAACCGGAGAGGTTGAGCTCTTCTTCCAGCCAGACTTAACACTATTTAGGTCGATTAGTAGATCGCCTAATTAAGTATTGGGCTCAAGTTAACTTTAGGGTATACTTAAGATACATAAGTAGTATGAAGAAAGATAGTAAACTACCCCTTAAATTAGTCAAGAACCACACAGAAATTGCGCAGGTTGGCCGTTTTGGTTTGGTTGGAATACTCAACACTCTAGTAGATTTTGTGGTGCTCAACATCCTGGTGGCTACACTGCTCCCCAAAACTTTAGTGATTTTTAGTATTAGCTTATTCGGTAATACTTACAACATCACAGGCCCAATACTTGCCGGCATCATTTCTGGCACGGCGGCAATGATCAACAGCTTCGTATTCAATAAAAATTTTACCTTCAAAGCCAAAAAGCTAGCTACCCGCAAGCTGGCGATGTTTTTTGTTATAACTGCTTTTGGGCTATGCATAATTCGCCCCATCATACTGTATATATTTTCAGATGTTTGGCTCTGGCCATCTCAGTTGGCTTACAATATAAGTAGCTGGCTACACCTTCCGTTCAGTAGAGACTTTACTGATGTAAACTTAGCTCTGGTAGCTGCAATCGCAGTCGTTTTGGTGTATAACTATCTAATGTATAAGTATTACATATTCAAGAATGAAGACAAAAAGTAGCGCAACATTTATAAAAAAATATTTGCCAGCTATTTTACTGGTAGGGATTGTAGTCCTAGCAATATTTTTTAGGTTTTATCAGCTCAATTCATTACCACCCGGTCTTCACCCAGATGAAGCGGCCAACGGTCTGGATATTTTTAGAATTTTAGAAAACCATGATTGGCGCATTATTTATAATACCAATGGCCCTAGAGAGGCTCTGTTTTTCTATATGCAGGCTGTTTTTGTATTTTTTATGGGCAACACTATCTTGGCGCTCCGTATAGCACCAGCTCTCTTTGGAGTAATCAGTGTGATAGTGCTTTATTGCGCAACTAAAGCTTGGTTCAACCGTAGAACAGCCCTGATTGCAGCATTTTTTATGGCTACCAACCCTTGGGTTGTGACTATTCAACGTGACGGCTTTAGGGCCAGCCTAGTCCCATTGTTTATAGGCTTATTCTTATGGCTTGGAGCTAAGGCTTACAAAACTAATAAAATCATATATTATATCCTAGCTTCCGTAGCGCTGGGCCTAGGCTTTTATACCTATACGGCCTTTGCAATGATATTGCCAGCCATATTCATAGGGCTTATTTATATGTTAATCATCAGAAGAAGCTACCTCAAGGCTAATTGGAAAAAATTATTTGTTAGCTTTATTGCATTTGGCCTCGTGCTATCACCATTAGTTGTAGTCACTATTAAAGATCCAGGAGGATCATCGGCGCGCGCTGGGGGTACAAGTTTCTTAAATAAAGACCTTAATAATGGCCAGCCAATTCAAACCTTGCTAGCTAGTACAGCAAAAACACTCTTACAGTATAATTATTTAGGCGATACCAATAACCGTCATAATTTGGCCGGTCAGCCACTATTAAACCTTTTTGTTGGCATTATGTTGCTTGTGGGCATCGTGATGTGCTTGTTTAATATTAAGAAGCCTCGTTACGCTATGCTACTGATCGTACTAGGGGCGATGCTTTTACCTGCACTTTTAACGGCCGAGGGGCTGCCTCATGCCTTGCGGTCTATCGGAACAGCTGTCCCAATCTTTATGTTGGCTGGTATGGGTGTCAATTACCTATTATATATTTGGTACAGAACTTTCCCAGTTAATAGTCTAGCAAGGGCAACTGGCCTAGTTATGATATCTACATTGTTAGCTTTGACGCTAGTCCAATCGTATCGGCAGTATTTTGTGGCTTGGGCCCAGGATGCCACGACTTATGAAGCTTATAATGAAGCGTCGGCTGCAATCGCTACATATTTAATTGCTAGTAACCAAACAAATACTAAAAATTTGATATTGATGGGAGGCTATGAGGCGAATCCAATCCAATACCTTACCCATAATAAAGCTCAATATCAGTTAATCGATGAAAGCCAACTCAGACAGCTACCAATCAATGGTAGCATCAATCAGCTTATTATTATTCCTGCTGGGCCAAAGCAAACAAAACAAATTGAAATTTTGAAAGCTAAATTTCCTAATGGCAAAATTACTACAGTCAATTCTAGTTTTAATGATGAGCTATTATTTAGTATTTTTAGGGTACAGCAATGAATATCAAGCTTAGCATTATAATCCCTACCTATAATGAAGCCCCAAGGATTGGGCCAACACTTGATAGTTTAGCTAGCTATCTTAATAAACAAAAAATTCCTGCGGAGGTCTTAATATTAGACGCTGGCAGTCCAGATAATACCGTTGAGGAAGTTAAGAAGCACTCTCATAGATTTAAAAACCTACGCATTATTAGTACCGGCCCAAAGCCAAAGGGTAAATTTGTTAAAGGACTGCAGGTTAAAAAGGGTATGCTTGAAGCCAAGGGTCAATATGTATTATTTATGGATGCTGACTTAGCTACTCCGCTAAAATATATTGGGGAGGCCATACGAGAATTAGAGTCGGGCAAACAATTAGCCATCTGCGTTAGAAACCTTCAAAAGAGCCATAAGGGACTGCGTAAATTAGTTTCTGGAGTAGGCAATACTCTAGTCCAGACGTTATTATTGCCTGGCATCGCTGATACACAATGTGGCTTTAAGGCTTTTACCAATCAGGCCGTGCAGGCTATTTTCCCACTCCAAACCATCGATAGCTGGGGCTTTGATATGGAGATACTAGCTATTGCTAGAAAAAATGGTTATAGTATCGGGCTGATTGATGTTCCTGACTGGAAAGATGTTAAGGAGGGCAGTAAAATTAGTGGCTCATCTCCAATCAAAGCGTCGATACAGACATTTGGGGATCTACTCAAAATACGCTGGCAATTATTACGTGGCAAATATAAAGAATAAATTCAGGTCTATTTTTAGCGCTGCCAATAAGCACTGGCTGATAGTGTTTTTATTCATTATGCTATTGGCTGTCTTAGCTAGGTTTTCTGGTCTTACTAAGGCTAGTATTTGGCATGACGAGGGTTTTAGCGTGATGCTTTCTAGCCGAGATTGGCTAGAGATTTGGGCTGGCTCGGCAAGAGATGTGCACCCTCCCTTGTATTATGAGTTGCTACACGGCTGGTCGTTAATCTTTGGGAGTTCTTCCTTTGTATTGCGTGCACTTAGCGCAGTCTGTGGGGTAATAGTTGTCGGCCTTGGGTATTTAGTAACATTGAGGATATCAAAACGCCATAATATCGCCGCTCTGGCTGGTTTATTACTAGCCCTAAACCCATTTCTTGTTAGATACAGCCAAGAGGCTAGAATGTATGGGGTGTTGGGGGTCTTTGTCTTAATTGCGATGCTTGGGCTGATAAGAATTGTTATCAATAGCAAGGACCGTTTGGGCTATTTACTCTATATTCTTGGTATATCGGCTGGTCTCTATACGCATTATTTTATGGCACTGGTAGTGATTAGTTTTTGGATTTATGTCATAAGTATTTATTTTGTAGCAACTAAGAGCAAGCTGGGTAGCATCAAGCTATTAACTAACTGGCGCTGGTGGCTGGCAAATATAGTTGCCTTGGCTCTATTCATGCCATGGGTTGGGAATATGATCAAACAATTCACTAGAGCTCAGGGCTTGGGCTGGCTACCAAAGGCGAACCTTGGTACCTATCATGATACTATCTGGCAGTTTTTTACTTTTACAGATGCACATAAAATTTGGGAAGTAGCTTATTGGGTAGTGCCGGTTGTTTTAATAGTAGCTACTATCTATGCCACTCACCAGGATAAGACTAAGCAACATCTAGTAAGAATGCTAGGGTTGTTTTGTTTTGTGCCGATAGCTTTAGCAATTAGCGTCTCGCTCGTAAAGCCGATTTTTCATGAACGCTACTTTGTTTTTGTGGTGCTCGGTTTATGTATTATCCTAGCATTTTGTATATCTGACATTTATAAAAAGCACCTTTACGTAGCGGTGTTAGCTGCGGCAATACTAATATTATCCCAGCTAGTCGGCTTAAGAAATGTCAACTCCCAGGCCGGCCATCGTATGGACAGCGTGATGGGCAGGTTAACTCAAGGCTTTATGCCTGGCGATCAGGTCATTGCTGGCGAGCTATATGTTTATTTTGATGGTAGTTTTTATAATGATACCCAGAGCCCACTATTTCTTTATACTGGCAATGGCCGACCTAATGGTTTTGGCGAGAGTGGGCTTATTAATGATGAGGGTCTATACCTTGATTCATACTCCCAAATCTCCAGTGGTCGAGTTTGGCTCCTGGGCAAAACCGGCTCCCATAGTTACTATGATCAAATCCCATCTAGCTGGGTACTACTAGAAAGCTACACCGCTGGTTATAGCGAAATCAGACTTTATCAGATACAATAGTACCTATAAAACACAGCAAGTAAAGGAGAAAAAGTATGTCACTAATGGATAAGGCTAAATTAGCCCAGAAAGCTCTCAAATTACAAAAAGAACTCAAACGCATGCAGATTGAAGCAGAGGCTGGAGACGGCGAAGTAGTGGTTACGGCCGGACTAGCAATTAGCCAGACCAGTATGAGTGTTGAGGTTCAGAAGATCTATATCAAGCCCGAAGCAGCCGAGGACCTAGACAGGCTGTCCGATTTAATTGCCGCCGCCGTTAATCAGGCCAATAAGGAGCTTATGGCCGAGGCTACCGAAAAGATGCAAGAAATTGCTGGTAGTATGAATTTGCCCGGTATCTAAAAGAAGCACAGCTGATTGTATGCAAATTCTGCCAGATAATATCACAAATTTAATAGATGAATTCTCTAAGCTACCATCTGTAGGCCCAAAATCAGCGGAGAGAATGGTTTTTTATTTATTGGCGCATGGCGACCCAGAACAATTCGGACAGGTGATGGCGGACCTTAAAAAAAACCTTCGAAAATGTTCAGATTGTAAAAATTATGCTACTGAAGATTTATGCATTATTTGTTCTAGCTCAGCTAGGAGCAAGACGATGATTGCTGTCGTATCCAACCCAATGGATATCGTGGCGCTAGAGCGGACAGGCCTGTTTAAGGGCACCTACCACATTTTGCACGGGGTTATCAGCCCGATTGATGGTGTGGGCCCAGATGATTTAGAAATTCAAAGTTTACTTGATAGAGTAAAATTATCTCAGCCAGAGGAGATATTGTTAGCCACCAATCCAAATATAGAGGGTGAGACAACTTCAATTTATATCTCTAAGAAACTTCATGATAATAACTATAAGGGTCGCATTACCAAGCTAGCACATGGCTTACCGATTGGGGCAGATTTAGAATATGCCGACCAGCTAACCCTTAGCAGAGCACTTGATAACAGACAGGCCTTTTAGGTGAAGGGGTTTCTAAAGGACATCTTGCTAATTGATTTTGAGACGACTGGTATTGACCTCAATAAGTCTTTGCCTATTCAGCTTGGAGCCATTTTGCTAGATAGGCAGACTCTCGCTGAAAAAGATAATTTTTTGAGCTATATTAAGCAAGATTTGTCTAATATGAGCAGGCAGAGCGCTAAAATACATGGCATCACCAAAAAAGAGATGGACACGGCACCGACGTCCTCAGAGGTTATAGGGAGTTTCATAGAACAATTTGGCACGGAAGTTTATTTGGCAAGCTGGAACGAAATGCTCGACCATAGCATGTTGGCTACCATGCTAGGGAGCATCGGTAAGGGTATTGATACCCATGATTATCATTATTTAGATATCTGGAGTATTGTACATATCTATATGGTGCAGCGCGGCAAAGGAGATATTATTCGTAGTGAACCTATCAACGAGTATTTTGGCTTGCCAGCTCGCACTACACATAATGCACTTGAGGACTGTAAATTGACCGCGCAAGTCTTGCGCAAGGTATATAATAGGTAGTAATGATTAAGCTCTACAACTCACTTACTAATAGCAAGCAGGAATTTAAACCTATTAGCGCTAGCAGGGCCAGCATTTATAGTTGTGGGCCAACAGTCTATGACCGGGTGCATGTTGGCAACCTAAGAGCCTTCCTGTTTCCTGATTTATTGCAGAGGGTTTTGCGCTATCTAGAAAATATCGATGTTGATTGGGTTATGAATATTACTGATATTGACGATAAAATGATGGATCGTTTTAAGGCAGACTATCCAGAAGAAACACCAGCTAATGCTTTGGGTAGGTTGGCTGATAAATACACCGACCTATTTCTGGAGGACATCGAAAAAATAGGCATAAAACGTGGAGATATTTCACATCTACCTAGGGCTACCGATTATATTCCTCAAATACAGAGTATGATTCTGACCCTATTAAAGGCCAATATAGCATACCTATCTGATGGGAGTATTTATTTTAGCATTGCAAAGTATGAGGCCAGTGGGCAAAAATACGGCCGATTGGTGAGCCTAAATTTTACTCCACAGTCTAGAGTTACTCAGGACCAGGATCAAAAAGAGGGTGTAGCAGATTTCGCCCTATGGAAGGTCAGGAAAACTAATGAGCCATATTGGGATTTTGAGATTGAGGGTCAAAACTTGCCAGGACGACCGGGTTGGCACATTGAATGCTCAGCTATGAGTAGAGAATTTTTTGGCGGGCTATTTGATATTCATACTGGCGGAGTTGACCTTAAGTTCCCGCACCATGAAAATGAGCTAGCTCAATGCGGTGGAGCACAGGCCAATTTTTATTTACACAATGAACATTTGAGTATTGAGCAAGAAAAAATGAGCAAATCTATTGGTAACACTAAGTTTATTGATGACATTAACGACCCCATAGCCTTCAGGTACCTTGTGTTAAGCGGGCATTATCGTAGCCAGATGGATTTTAATTTAGCTGATTTAGCCTCTGCCCATGAGAGGATAAAAAATCTCCGAACCTACAGCGACCAGCTGATGCTCGCTAGGGTTGGCCAGTTGCCAGCAAAAGACGATACACACACAGCAGAGCAGTGCCGCAAGCAGTTTGTAGCCGCCCTAGAAGACGACCTCAATACACCAAAAGCCCTAGCAGCAATTAGCCTTATCGAGGGCAAGGTTTTTAGTGAGGATGCTAAGGATGTGATAAGGCTAGTGGATAATATATTTGGCCTCAATTTGGTTTGCGATATACCATTACATGCCGAGGCTTTAGAGTTAATAGATAATTATACCCAGGCACGCAAGGATAAAAACTTCGAGTTATCTGATCAGCTCAGAGCCGAATTGCTCGCCGACCATAGATTAGTTACGGCCGATACCGCGCTTGGCGCGCTAGTAAGCCGCGCCTAGAAAATACTAAGCGCATAGCAAATAATTAAATTTACGGTAAACTTAACATTATGAAGAATGAATATGAGGCCACATTTTTAAATGTAGATCACTCTAGTTTGCGGCGACAAATCAAAAGCCACAACGGCATTTTGAAAAAAAAACGTACACTGTGCAGTCGTTTGATTTTTGAAAATGAGGTTACTAATAAAAATAAATCTTGGGTACGGCTTCGTGATGAAGGTGATAAAATTAGCCTAACACTCAAGCAAGTAAATAATGAAGACATAATAGATGGGACAAAGGAAATTGAGTTTACTGTATCTGATTTAGACCTAACCAAAGAATTTTTATTAGGTCTAGGGCTTCAGTGTGTTCGTTACCAGCAGAATTATCGCGAGCAATGGCAACTAGATGGCGCATCAATTGACCTCGATGAGTGGCCAGATCTAGAGCCTTACGTTGAAATTGAGGCGCACTCTAAGGCCGAGGTTCGAAAACTTTCAGAAAAATTAGGGTTCCGGTGGGACGATGCTGTGTATGGTAGCGTCGATAAAATATATAGGCAAGTCAAAGGGCGCGATATATTAAAAGAGAGTACTTTATTGTTCACAAAATCTAAGTGATGCCATAAACCGTAGATAGTTAAAGGGTATCTCACCACCACCTGTTAGCAATAGGTACTAAAAAACCCCGCAAGCGGGGTTTTTTAAGAATTAAGATAAGATTATCTTTCTTCGCGTGGGCGAGCTTCGTTGACTGTGATAGCACGGCCTTCAATTTCTTTGCCGTTAAGAGTTTCGACTGCTTTTTTAGCTTCCTCATCGGTAGCCATTTCCACAAATCCGAAACCTTTAGATCGGCCAGTGTCCCGCTCAGTGATAACACGAGCTGAATCAACTGTACCGGCCTCAGCAAACATTTGAGCAAGCTGCTCGTCGTTTACACTCCATGGGAGTGAACCAACAAATAGATTCTTTGCCATAGTTCCTTCTTCTTTCTGGCAATCCCAGCTTGTGGCTGTTTAGCTGCACCCAGAACTTAATTAATAACCTGATCCTTTAGAGCCGTAGCAGCATAGTATCTAAGAACGCTTGTATTATACACTTTTACTCTAGTAATTGCAACTAATTATTATTAAACTTTCGAGTTTATAAGATAATACAATCTATAATTACTGGCCATCGCCAGGCTAGGCTTGGGCTACACCGACCTCGTTGGCTCAGCTCTTTCGGTCTATGAGTCACCACCTACAACTAGGGCTTATCGTTTAGTAGTTTATCCTTTTTCCTCTTTTTTAATTTTGACTTGATCATCGCCAGGCTCGGCGGTGGGGAATCGAGCTTCTTAAGGTCGGGTTTGGTTTTCGAAAAAAACAACATCATAAAACCGATCGGAGACGCAATAGTCAACCAGAATACCGAAAAAGGAAATTTCTTATCATAAACTTCACCCAGCCGATACGCCACCGCAACAGAATAAACGGTACTAACATAAGGTATCAGCACTAGCAAAAACCATTTACGAGGCAGTTTGAGGGCGCTAATTAGAGCACTAATATTATAAAGTGGAATAAAAGCCTTCCACCGTCTGGCCCCTAACCTACCAAGAACCAAGGACAATGATACGCAGTACCAGAGGTAAAGCACAAATACGATAACTAAAATAATTATTGAAGTACCGAGTAAGAATTGAATCATTGGGCTATTTTACCACAATGGTTACTTGAGCCGGACACTGAGGCCCTTGCCCATAAACTCATGGCACCTTTTAAATAATTACAACAAACAACCTTTAGATGGTGTCTGTTAGCTTGACTTTATATCACCATAGTAAGCACTTAAGACTGGCTCGAGCGAAACTACGTGTGAACCACCATAGACAATAAATGGTTTTTTACCATTTTTAGTAGTATCAGCAATGGTTTCAAATAAGTGCCTGTCTCGGGCTTCCGTAGCCGAGCGAGAAAGTTTGGATAGTTCATTGTCTCCGGTTGGGTCGCAACCCTTCATAAGGACTGCACTCGTAACCTCATTGATAAATCCAATACTACCATTCTCAGATATTACTAGTTCTGGCAAGCCAGTCTCTTGGAGAATTTTATTCCATTCTGGCAGATGTTGAGCAGTTTGCTGTTTTAGTTTGTTCAGCTCATCAGGATTATCTATATAATATTGTCTTTTTTCTTGTGGAATCACATCAAAGCCTGTAACACCGCTATTGGCCAGCTCAAAATATAGATCCATACTAATGTCTTGCGGAACAGCTTCATTGTTGTTCGACACAGCCAAAGCTCGTAAAGTAAAGAACAGCGCAGCCTGTTCTTTTGTGATACCTTGTTTTTCAAGCTCGTCAGCAACTTCCTTATTCGTCGGTTCGCCAGCGATCGCTTCTACATCTTCTTGGTTTGCAAGAAACTGTAGCAAACCACTATCAGTACGACTAGTAATGGCCGAGTCTCTTTCGGTTATCTGGTCGAGACTCACTCTATCACCTTCAAAGATTACCACTCGTTCTTCTGGTGGGGTTGTTTTAAGGTACTCTTGCCATGCAGCTTCGATCTCGGCCATTGTTGGAGCTTCGGGATTATAGTCGTGGCCGTCGATTACGCTGTCCGTTTCCGGGTCAATATTAATCTGAGCAACCATAGTAACGCCATCAAAGCGATCAACCTTTATTCTTTGAGCATCTGGTGTGTTAGCTTGATCAACTCTGGCTTGATTGGTATCTTGATAATAATCAGATGTATATTCAGCATAATTCTTGAAAGCTTCATCTCGTTTCTCTAGTTCCATATCTTCCTTGCCTTTCTCTATCCCAGCCTTCAACTCAGCATAAACATTTCCGTGTGGTTCAGCACTATCTTGCACCTCATCTGGGTTATGAATTAGTTGGTCACTCATTTATTTATTATACCAAAAAAAAGCCCCTGTGGATTACGCACTAAGCTTCCTCCTAAATAATTCTAGTAACACGCTGTAGCTTGAGCTCCTCAAGAGCACGAATCGAATTGTTGGGCTACTTTACCACATCGGCTACTTGAGCCTAATACTCAGACCCTTGCCCATAAACTCACGACATACAAAAGCTGGCGCCAGTGGTGTGCTAAGTGAGCCTTCATAGCAGTAGCCGAGCGCGTCAAAGCTGGCTAGCTCTGAAAGCTTAGTGATGCGTTGGGTTATGAGCCACTGCGCAAAGGCCCTCGAGCTATTTTAGAATGCACCGCTACGCTAGTATGCGGTGAGTTTTTGCGTTATACGAGTTATAGGCCAAAACCAGCACGTTTTAGCCTATAACTCGTATTCGGAGTATAATTAGTCCATGATTGTTGCTATTGATGTCGGCGGGACGAAAACACGGTTCGGCTTGGCTTATTCGTCAGGAGAGATCTTCACGGAGTCAGTTATGCCAACTCCTCAAGATTCATCTACGGCACTCCTGGAGGTAAGTAGAGAGTTGGCTAGACTTAGTGAAGGTATGAAGATTGACGCGATAGGCGTTGCCTGCCCAGGGGCTATCGATAAGCCTAGCGGGATGATCCTGGACGCTCATAATGTTCCATGGAGAGGCTTAAATATCGTCCAGCACCTTGGCGCGGACTTTGATTGCCAAGTAGTGCTAGAGAACGACGCTGCGGCGGGGGGGATTGCAGAAGCTAGGCTGGGGGCTGGTTGCTCGGCTCGATTAGTAGTGTTCATGACCATATCCACAGGGGTTGGCATGAGTATTATCTTAGACGGCAAGCTACTACCAACACGCCATAATTCAGAGGGCGGGGCCCAAGTTATTAGTTTGAGGGCAGCGAGTGGTGCGCGGCTCGAGACGCTAATAAGCGGACCAGCCATCGAGCAGAAGTATGGTATGCGCGCAAGCGAAATAACTGACCCCAAGGTGTGGGACGAGATAGCCCAGAGCCTATCCGCTGGGATCTTTAATATTATTACTATCGTCCAGCCAGATGTGATCGTTTTGGCTGGCGGTGTGTCGCGCCATTATGCTAAGTTCATAACACCACTTAATGCTCACCTATTGCAGTACAATTCTATTTATCCACTGCCGGAGATCAAGCAGGCTCGGTTTGTTGAGACGGCTCCAGTGGTAGGGATGCTACTCTTGGCTCAGGATCACATCGCCCAGGCTAGGCAACTATGAGGGCTGGGTTTGAGCGGGTCGAGTTTCAATCGGGTCATACTCTAGAGGATTATCGAGCCGTTCTAGGCAACGACTGCATTAATAAACTGGAACAGTCCGCTATAGCACTACGCGGGTTAAAGATAGTAGAAATTAACTCTACACGCAAGGGTGGTGGGGTGGCGCAGCTTCTTGCCGGCCAAATACCACTTTGCCAGTCGCTTAATCTATCGGTAGACTGGTACACCCTGCCTGCTGATGCGCATTTTTTTGAAATAACCAAGGAAATTCACAACCGTTTGCAAGGCCAAGGCTCTGCTGAGACTGAGTTGGATCTTGACTATTATAATGACTATTTGGCCAGCCTGGTAGCCGTTATACCTGAGGCAGATTTGTACATTCTGCACGATCCTCAAACCTTGGGTTTAGCCCCACATCTTAAGGGCAAACCTCTGATTTGGCGTTGCCATATTGATCTTACCGAGGCAGATAGTACGAGCTTTACATGGCTTAGTAGTTACTATAGTTATTTCCGTAAAGTAGTGTTCTCTCTAGAGAGTTATGCTAGGGGGTTGGAGGCAGAGAAAGTGGCTATCATTCAGCCAGCGATTGACCCTTTGAGCCCCAAGAACAAAGAGCTTTCTAAAGAAGAGGTCTCTGGCGTTATAGGCGCTTTGGGTCTTAGTGAGGCTGTACCTTTTATGTTGCAAGTTTCTAGGTTTGATAAATTCAAGGATCCCATGGGGGTAGTTGATATATACCAAGCCATGCAGCGGCGCATGCCCGAGCTAAACTGCGTATTGGCGGGGGATTATGCCGATGATGATCCCGAGGGGGAGCGCTATTACAAGGCTGTCCAGGAATACGCCACAAAGGCTACAGGTGGCAAGGTGTACTTCGTGGTAGGCCAGACTGGTGTCGAGATTAATGCATTGCAGCGGGCTGCCACTGTGGTTATCCAAAACTCAACCCGTGAGGGTTTCGGCCTGACTGTGACCGAGGCGCTATGGAAGAATAAGCTTGTTTTCTCTCGGCCTGTCGGTGGTATATCGAAGCAAATTCTAGATGGTCAAACGGGTTACTTCTTGCCAGCTCAAGACGAGGATAGCGCTAGTTTAATACTTGATGCCATGGCCCGTCCTGATGTTATTAGGCGGATAGGTGAGACCGCGCATGCGTATGTTCGAGAGCACTATGTGTTACCGGTGATGCTAGCTACCTACCTTGAGACTTACCAGACTGCGCTACGTAACCCCAGCCATCTGGATGCTTCGTAGTTGGTTTGAGTTCAGCATTGGTGGCTACCGCTTGTCTGCCTGGCGCTTGACAATATTCAGGTAATTCTTTTTAGATTTTGAACCGCACAAGTCTATATGCATCAGTACATGGCAAGCCATGAGCGAACAAAGTGAGTCGAATGGCTGGGGCGGCAGGGTTTCCGCCAGAGGCGGATAGACTTCTCACCAAGGTAGATTTGGCTTTACAGGCTCAAGGTCAGAGCCGTCTCGAAGTTTTTCGATGACTCCCAGAAGAGCATCAGGATCCTCGAGGAGATCGACAAGTATTACCTTTTTAGTCGCTTTATTTTTAACCAAGCTTTGATGCTCGGTATTGAAGAGGTCATCATCAATCCAAACAAATGGTTCTGTGAAATCAATTGCTTCGGTCTTCATTGTCTCCCAGTTTGTAGGCTTTATGCTTTTTAGGTTCTCCAGAGTAGCATGATCGGTGAAAAAGCGAGAGAGATGTCGCTGGGTGGGTATACAGTCGCCCTTACAGTGAGTAGTCAACCAATACACCCCGTAGTTTTTTACTAGAGATAATCTTATGAATAACAAGGGCAAAATTTTATTATGAAACTTCGCCACTCCGACTATAACCGCTATGCATCCGTCTGAATTTTTCTCTATTCTTTTCCAATTGGCGAAAGCCGACGCCATATTGATTCAATTCGACTCGCGTCTCGGCTAACCCAAGCCGTGCGAAAAGTTCGTCTAATTCTCTTCGGTTTAATCTTTCTATCTTTTCGTTTTTTCCGGAGACGGTATCAACGATCATGTCTGCAAGGATACCTTTTGCGCTTGCGAGATGCTGACGAGTTTCCGGATGCAGTTTAGAACTGTCCCCGCCGGGGTGGGACCCTATATCCCACAACTGATCCGAATAATATCCGTCATAATAAACGCCGCCCTCTTCTAACACCCGCGCGATGTTTGTATAAAAAGCGATCTCTTGTTCTTTATTTAATGACCCGGAAATACCCACACTGGTGATTAGGTCAAAACCTTCTGATTTAAGCGGCAGAGCCGTCACATCGCCGACCAAATACTGCACACTATCATCGTCGGTGCTTCTAGCTTCTTTTATCATAGCCGGAACGCGGTCGAGGGCGATAAAAGAATCGCAATCCTCAGCCAGAACTTTCGCCAATCTGCCAGTCCCAGTTCCTAAATCGAGTCCTCGCTTCCAACCCTCTTTGCCCTCTTGACCGAGATAGTGAGCAATTTGTCTCTTCATCCTTAGAATCACGGAGTCAGAGGTGAAACCGGCTAGTACGTCAAACCACAACTCACCATTCGGTGACTCTTCCAGGGCCATCTCATATCTTTTGATCGGGTCTTTTTCACCGCGCGCTCTTTCTGCCAGCGCCACAAGGGTGGCTAACGGTATATCTTTGTATATACCTCTTTCGGCTTGGGGGGTTCCTTCTTCACTTTCAGCCAGACTGATAACGTCATCCCATAGAGTTTGATCTACTGTGCGATCATGACGATCCCACAAATCTATATATTGTGGAGGGATCTCGTTTTCCTTTGGTATATATCTTTCACTCATTATTTTACTTTTTCATAAGTAGTAAGCCTAATTAAACCAGATATTAGCAGTATTATCAACCGCAGCCCACCGAACCAGTCTGCAGCATTATAATGCCGAGTTGGCATCAAAAAGTACGGTCTCGTTTTGTTAAGAATAATCACATATTTATTAATGAGCAAAATTGCAACGAAAAAACTGGTCATAGAACCGGGTTATTGTATCTGCATAGTACATGGTAAGCCATGAGCGAACAAAATAGCCCTTCGATGCGTTTCACTTACTCTAGGACATTCGACCAACTTCCTTTAATCTTCTTGGCTGTAAGCCATGAGCGAACAAAGTGAGTCGAATGGCTGGGGCGGAGTTCGAAGTTACAGGAGCGATATTATCATTATGATTTATTTTCTCTGTTAATTCTCAACTGTTCCCTAATCCTTTCGATATCTTCTGGTGGGTAGGCGTCAAATGCCGCGCCACCGACGCCGGACTTAGCCTTGATGGGCGTAAGCCCACTAAGCTCTTTAATGATATCTGTTATTGTTCCGTGGCCAACCTTAAGCTCCCCAGCAATTTTATTGGCA
>SICO01000035.1 GCA_009691435.1 Candidatus Saccharimonadota bacterium
ATCGCAATAACACTTGCTTCCATGGTACAGCCTACAAACGGAACTGCAGCCATTTGCAATAAACCCATCAATTCGCCATCCTCGCCATGCGTCCCGTGCAAGGCCGGGAAAACAACATCAATTTTCAAATACTTCTTGCGCCCGGCAAACTGGCTGGATTTAACCAAAACTAAACCATCGTCAAATTGCAATGATACCTTGGCAGCATTTTTGATAAATTCATCTATCTCACCTGATTGATACAAAGCGATATCCTTCAACCTAGTATCCCAATACCAACTACCATTTTTGGCAATATAAACTGGTTCGACTTGATATTGGCCCGAGGCCTCAAGTGGTTTAATAATACTAGCCAAAGCCGTCACAATCGAGACATCATGCTCGGTGGAACGACCGCCAAAAATTACTGCTATAGTTTTCATAGCTATATTATATCAATAAATGATGGTTTGTATACAATTAAATGGTATTAATTGTAATTATCAGGCCAATCATTCTGCATTACTACCAAATCACCATCCGCAACAAAGCTATCAAGGTGAGCGTAAAATCGCGGTGGTTCAGATTCGATTTTGAGTTGATTATTAAACTTGCCAGCTTTCAAGCCCTGTTTAATGTAGTCAGTTACTGAATTTCCCATCAGAACTACCTCGTCTGGTTGTGCTTTGGCGATTAGCTTGCCAATTCGAACATGAATCGCCTCAGCCGAGCTACCCTGTTCAACCAAGCCTGGGGTAACATATATTTTTCGCTTAGCTTTCAAGCTTTTTAACAGTTTCAGTCCAGCCTCTATGCCATCAATATTCCCGTTATAGGTATCATCAATAACCCACGCTCCATTGAGCTGATATGGTTGCATGCGATGCTCGAAGGGTCTGGTTTCAGCAATCCCTTTAGCAATCTGTTGTTTACTCAAGCCAAGCTCTTCAGCCATGGCAATAGTACAACTCAATGCTCCTAGCTGATGTTCGCCAAGGAGATTAGTATGTAGTTGCAAAGCAGTTTTAGCTTTTTCTGCAACAAAATCGGTTCCCTGCACATTGAGCTTAGCGCCACTTAGATGCCAACTATTACAGCCCAATTCACTATATTCAATTGTTTTGTAGTCTTTTGCTTTTTGTCGAGTCAGTTTATTTTGGGCGTTCACATACAGTGGCTTGCCATTGAGGTAATCGCCCAGCTCAAAAATTGTTGCCTGTGTACTTGAGATGTCTTTAAACTTAGACAAATGCGCTTCATTGATGCCAGTTATTATCCCTATGTCGGGCTGAACTAAATCACAAAGTACGGCAATGTCACCTGGATAGTATTCACCCAGCTCAAAAATTAATACTTCCTCATCGCCAGATAGTTTTTCAATAAATTTACTAATACCAATCGGCGTATTATAGCTATGTGGCGGAGCGGCTACTTTTTTACCTTCACCTAAGACCGCTGCTAGTATCTCGCGCATACTCGTTTTTCCATAGCTCCCAGCAATAGCTATTTTAACCGCCGTATGCGAAGCTAGTTTTTGTTTAGCACTAGCAACCATCTGCTTTTCTTTTGGTTTTTGTATCAGAACCTCACCCAGCCAAAGTGGAAAAACAATACCATAGGCTAGCAAGTATGGCTGAATCAATAATATCGCTATGGCCACCATGACAGCCCAAATAAATTCTGTGCCTGTAACCACCAATATTAATATCGCCCCAAACCACAGTAGGCCTAGCAGTAAGTATGAAAAAGCCAAGAGCAACCGGACTTTCTTGGTTAAGTCGAGGCTACCTCGCTTAGTAACTTTGCTAAAGTCTCTGGTTCTATGCAACCATGCAACATAATCACCGGTGTTATATTCACTTGACTGGAGCATATATACAAAAGTTTTTATATAGCTGGGTCGGTAGCGACTAAAAAAATTTTTCAATTTAAGAAACCCTCTATAAGCCCCGCTACTAAAGTTGTTTGTTCTTGATGTATAAAATGTCCACCATTGGGGATTATTTCTAAGCTTGAGTCGGGTATTGCCTTTTTTAGTTGCTCGCCAGTCTTTACCGGAGTTTCTATATCATCTTTTCCATAAATTAGCAGGGTTGGCTCATGTATTTTAGAGGCATCACTCTGTAGATCCTCATTAATAATGTTCATAAACGTTTGTTTCAACTCACCACTTTGCAGATAATCAGAATTACCAACCTGTTTGTATAATTTGTTTTTCGCTGTTTTCTGGTATCGCCTTAGTCCCGGGATACTTAACGCGGCTTTACCAACCTTTGAGACTCCAGCATACAATCTGTTGCGTGCAGAGCCTGACTCGCGGATTCCTGCGCTCGCTAGCAATATTAACTTCTTTGGATGCAAAAGCCGAAGCGAGCAAAGTTTGATTGCAATTCTTCCACCTAGTGAGTGCCCCACAATTCCATACGGCTCGATACTAAGCTTCTTACAAAAAGCTGAAACAAACTCCGCATAGTCTTCAACAAACCAGGCATTTAGTGGCAATTCGCTTTTACCGAAGCCTGGCAAATCAAGCCTCACTATATGATATTTTTTTGATAAATCATTTGCCAACAAATCGAAGCTTTGTAAGCTATCGCCCCATCCATGCAAGAAGAGTAAAACTCGCCCTTCTCCAGTTTCTACGTACTCTATGGACAGATTTTGGAGAATAACTTTCACGGCTATAGGCCAAAGGCCTTTCGCTTTTTTCGCTTCCAGGTTTTGCTTTGCCGTACAACAAAATCTTTCGGGTTAAGGCTTGGATCTAATAATATCCGAACGGCTTCTTCTAGGAAAATGCCGTTTTGCGAGCCCTTAACTAGCACCAAGTCTTTCTTATCGATAATTCTTTTTAAGAAATGCCCCGCTTCATAAGGAGTCTTGAAGATCTTTATATCATCCGGGCTCATGCCAGCATCTTTTGCACCAGTGACCATATGGATCTCGGCGTTTTTGCCTATTGTAATTAGCATATCGGCTTTTTTAGCAGCATACTTCCCCACCTTGTAGTGCTCGGCATCAGAGGCATCGCCGAGTTCAACCATGCTACCAAGCACTGCAATTCGTCTGCCGGCAGGGATTTCTGCCAAAGTATCTAGTGCCGAACAAACTGCCTTAGGGCTAGCATTATAGCTGTCATCGATAATTCTGCTGCCATTGGCTCCCGCCAAGAGTTTCATCCGGCCATTAACGCCTTCGATTCGTGACAGGCCTTTGGCAATCTTACTACCGGGCATCCCCATTTTACTGGCAACCGATGCCGCAGCCAGCAAACTACCAAGGCTATGTAAACCAATCATTTTGGTTGTTATTTCAAATTTGCCATCAGGCAAGCTCAGCTCAGCCACGAGGTACCCTTTGGAGTTTCTGGAGATGTTACCAAACCTGACTGCACCATTTTTGAGACCAAAGCCCGTGGCTTTTTTGCTTTTTGACCCCAGCGCTGCGAGTGCGGGCTGGTCGGCGTTATAGATTATATTGCTAGCGCCACTGGCTATCTTCCAGTTGTCGCGGATTATTTTATCGATACTTATTGTCCGCTCCAAATGAACCGGGGCGACAGCAGTTAAGACCGAATATTTGGGCTTTATGAATTTCAAAAACTTCAGCATATCTTCGAGTTCGTCGTCGGCCATTTCCAAAACCACAATCTCGTAGGGGTAATTTTTGCTAATTGTGTTTATTTTTTGAAATACTCTGTGCCAGCCAGCAGGGTCCCAGAGCGGGGTTGGTACCTTGAGGCCAAAAAAGCTAAGTGGCAAGCCGATGTCGGTATTGTAGCTATCTTCACTAAATCTTACTTGGTGCTCGGTGCTGAGTAGTTTGCCGATAGCAACCTTAGTGCTGGTCTTACCAACACTACCAGTGACTATAACAATTTCTACTTCGTGGGATTTTAATACTTTTTGAATTTTCTTAGCGAGCCGAGAGGCGACTAGTTTTTTAGGTATTTTTCTCATAGTGCAGATATTCTAACACAAAAGCGCTATTTTTTGGGCTTTTTTCTGGCCCTGCTGGACTTCTTACTTTTAGATTTTGAGGTCGGTTTTTTACGGTGCCAGGCAGGTCCGTATTTGTCTGGCGGCAGGTAGGCTCTAACCACACCAAATAGCACAAAGGCTGCAGCCACATAATTGAGCTGCCGAACTTCAGACCAAACCCCAAATGCCAAAATAAACATCGCAATGCCCATCGGGATGCCCGCAAGGCCAATTACATAGTCGATGTTGCGACCGACCAGCGGAAAAAAGTGGTCGTCTGGGTCGGCCTTATGTTTGCCAGATGTAACTTCGTAGCCAAACCAAAACAGGAATGCTCCGAGACCAAGTAGTACTAGTGCGATTATGCCTGTCATGCTTATTATTATAGCAAATAATTAGATTATTTATTAGAAATTAAAAAAAATCCTACCTACCCTCCGCGCCTCGTACGCCGCTAGCAGATATCTGCAGCAATAAACCCAGATGGCATTAGCGTAAGTGAGTACCTGGAATATTTTTTTGGTTTTTGTGGATTACTTTTCAAATAGTAACATAGCTATCTTTTAATTAATCCCATTAGCTATCACTTTTGATGGCAAAAGTAATATAAAACCAACCGACTGTGGCTCGCTCCAATAAGCACCCCAGACTACCAGGCAATCTGATTTAAGAATAAACTTGCCCTGAATGCTAACGCTTCAGGGCTTCAGACAATTCTTAAATGCTTTATTAGCCCGCTAGTCTGTTGCTTTCTTGGGCTCGATGTCGGTAAAGGGCAGCAAAAGTGGTATTATAGCGAATTAAAATAAAATAATACTAGCCTTAGCTTCTCCCCCGTATAACTCCTTGCCAAGAAAAAAATCCTACCGAAGTAGGATATTTTTCTTGGTGGAGCATATCGGGTTCGAACCGATGACCTCATCCATGCCATGGATGCGCGCTACCAACTGCGCCAATGCCCCTTGTGTTGTAATTAATTGATCATTCGGTCCAGATCCTCTCGGCCCTTACCTGTTTTAAAGTACAGCTCCCTTCTAATCGCCTCTGGCCTAGAAGCATACTTCTCTAGATATATTAACTGAAATGGAGCATAAGGTCGAGTAGCTCTAGACTGACCTGTGTTATGTTCAGCTAACCTCTGTTTGATATCGCCAGTAGAGCCTGTATACCTCCATGGTTTGATTGTACTTTTTAATACATAAACATAATACATCAGATGAGATCCTAATCTGTCGCCTGGGCGGGCGCGCTACTCCGCCGCGGCGGACGCCAATGCCCCTTAAAATAAATCGGCCATGAAGAACCATCGTATTATACAATTTTAACCTGTAAAAATCAATTACAAAACCTTGAATATCATATTTACGGCAGATGAAAATAATATCAATATCAGCATTCCGAGCATAAAG
>SICO01000036.1 GCA_009691435.1 Candidatus Saccharimonadota bacterium
ATCTATTAGTATCTTCATAGGTATGTATTATAACTCAAAAATAACAAAAGTATTATCTTCATAGATGTTTTTATATCTGTTACCTAGCTCGCTTATTTGGCTAGTACTTGAAAATGACTTGTCTACTATTAAATACTTAGCGCCAGCTGCAATATATGTTTTTATTTCGTTCTCGCCTAGTAGCGCATTTGGCAACGACCAGCCTTTTCTGTTAGCAAAATAGAGTGCCACTGGGTTGCTGTTGGCATTAGTTATGACAAGCTTGTTTTTTGGAACCAAAGCGCCGACTATTGACTCTAGCTTTGAATAGCTACGGTCAGCACGGTTTTTGTATACCCTCTCTGCGTTAATGAATACGACTATCGTCCCGCCCACTACAACAACCACGATGAATATTTTGGCAATTATTTTGCTATCTTTTTTGAGGTTCGAATAAATCCATTCCAGCGCTATGCCAACCATCAGTGCTATGGGAGGAACCAGAGGTAGGCTATAGTAATTATGGTAAAAACTTTTTACCGCGAATACCATGATAAATACCACAAACGAAAGCAACCATACTATGGGCAAATATTTTTTCCTTACTATGCTGACGAAAAGCCCTATAAAAGCTAGGAGGTATATAGGTCCAAAGACAAATCTTACCGGAAGTATGTAGTCACAAATTCTGTACCAGAATCCTTTAGTAGCTACCAGTGCTAAAGATTTAGCAAATGATATATCGCCGTAAAAATAATTTCCCATACCGTAAGCTTTGCTCAGATGGTCAGACCATAGGTACCATCCTAGCACCGGGGCAACTAAAAATAATAGTATCGAAAACATCTTTTTGATATCTAATATCTTTTGTAAGCCTTCTTTTTTTAAAATATAAGCAGCAGGCAGCAAAATAAACACACCCGGAAGCTTAATGAGTATAGCCAGCGAGAAGCAGGCCAGCGCTAAGTAAAAGTACCTGTCTTGGTACTTTTCTGAAAATCTTTGGGTAAAGTATAGGCCTGCTATAGACAAAAAAAGCATCAGTATGTCGGGCTGTATATTTTTGGAAAATGAAAAATATAGTGGCGTTAAGGCCATTACAAAAGTAGATATACAGGCGACCAAGATAGAATACCGACGTTTAATCAGTGCATAGAAAAAAGCGAGACCCAGACAACCAAAAATCAATGTAATAACACGGCCGTGCCAGTGCTGGTAGCCAAAAATCGAATTTGCCATATACAAAACATAATTATAAGCTGGAAATTCCATGCCAGTGATACCGCTAAATTGACCTCTGCCGTCGACTCTTGGTAAAAATATATTTGAGGACTCAAATTGAAAATTCCTCGCCACTGCCGCAGTATCGGTTTGCCTCCAGTTATGCTCGTCTATGGGCGGTGTGGTTATCCATGGCATATGGATTAGCGCAAAAAGTATGATAAGTATTGCCGCCAGGTAATTTTCTTTAAGGGTATCCATAGTACGGCTACCTAGATTGATTACCTTGATTAACATGCCACCAGCCAGTGCCTTCATAATTTTTGTGTTATTTTCGACTTGCCAGCCTTGCTGAAAGCATAGAACAAAACTATATTGAATATTATTATCATGACTATAACACCCAACCCTCTAGCAACATGAGTTGCGCTAGTTTGAGCAGAGATGGCCGTAAAGCTAGGAAAGGACTTTATAAAAAATATTTGATTTATCCTTTTTAAGCCACTAGTCCCTTCGGTAAAGTGAGTAAGAAACACGGATGTTAAAATTGAAACTATAAAATTTAGCAGTATAAAGAATGCGACAGTTATTTTTTCAAATTTATTGTGGAAGTTTATATATTTCGACATTAAAAATACCAATATAAATACAAATACAAGCATATAACGCCCGTTTGGAGCGTACGATCCACTCCAGTCACTAAAACCAAGCTGAGTGGCTAGCAGCATCAAAGAACCAAGGCAAACGCCTAGGCCCAATAATAACTCTGGGGATATATATTTTATTTTTAAAACTTTTTTTATGTATACCTGCAGTGCCTGTGCCGCCCTAATCAAGTAAACTCCCATGATAGCTAATACTGGGTAGTATATCAGCAAGCCCTTTACCCTGTCAGTGATTATTGCTATGGAATTAGTAACTAAGTTTGCTGAAAATAATTGCCCATTATTGCCATACAATCCTGTAGGGCTAAAGACCCCATAGTTAATATATAAAAACCGTATATACATATACAGGCCAACTACTAAAATAAAAAGTAGGCCTGCATATAGGGTCACGAACTTCCTGAAGCCGAGGCCCCTTATTAGTTGTATTATATGAGCTATATAAATTGGGGCGAGCAATACAGCCATTTTGGTGTGCATAAGTGTGCCAGAAAATATAATAAGCATAAAAATCAAATTTGATAATAAGCTTTTTTTGCCAAACAGCAGTATAGAAGCGCCCATAAAAGTCACCATGATTAGGTCTGGGAATAGCCCCCCGAAGTTTTGCCAAAATAGCGAACAGGATACAATTAATAAAAGGCCAATCAAGACCTTCGTACGGTCCACTATGTATTTTTTCAAAATTAAGAAAAACAAATACACTGCCATAATCTGAACTACACATACCGCTATTCTGACCCCAATAACTCCAAATAATTTATACGGCAAGTAGTAAAGAAAAGGTAGGCCTATAGTGTGAATGGAATACCATTTGTTACCTTTTATATCTAGCGATATCGGCAAATGCGGCATAAGGTTTGCCCCAGCATAATAACTACTCGAGCGCCCAAGAATGTAGTCATTTTTCAAATTGAAGTCATTATCCTTAACTAAACTGTCGGTCATCATTATATAGTGGGGCTCATCTCCACTAATAAAGCTTATTTTTTTATAGTACCCCCTAACGAAAAAGGTAAGAAAAGAAAAAAGAAATACTAAAACAAAAATACCCAAATAATAATTATTTTTACTTTGGAGCAAATATTTAAAAGGGCTAGCCTTCATACTCTAGGCTTAATTTTAATAACACCAAGCAAAAGCCCAATCGGGACCCAAATATATATAACATACAGCGTTGAAAATCCTTGATACTGGATTGCTTGAGATACCAGGTACATGGATATTATTATTGCTAAAACACCCTCACTAGTAACTTTATCTGACATTGCTAATCTTACCCCTCTTGAAATAAGAATAATCAAAAATGCTAGCACGAGGATTAGGCCTACGGCACCAGACTCAACTAGTACCTCTAGGGTTAAATTATTAACTATCATCCATTTGCCCTCATCTGGCGTGTTATTTTGAGTATAAGGTCCGAACTGCCCTGGCCCAATCCCAACTATATATGCAGATTTGTTTTCATTGAGTAGCAAAACAGCTCGCTGGCGGGCTATCGATCTGCTATCATTATCCGCTAGGCTCAGATCCCTAAGATGAGTAAAATAAGCATCGGTACCTACTTCGTCATTATTAAAAGTACTCAAGGGGTTGGTAGGTGGCTTATTGAGATAGTTAACAACCATTTGGCTACAGCCGCCGGCAAGCAAAACTACTAGAATTACGGCTAATATTCTTTTGTAGTTTGATAATCCTCCCTTCAGATGCACGATAGCTACAAAAACCAATGCAGCAACCAGCCCAAAAACAGCACTCCTAGAAACTGTTAAAAATATAATAAAACTAAATAAGAATAAAAGTACTAGAGCAGGCTTGTGAGACAAAAGTTTTTGCTCTGTATTGATATATAAGCAAGTAGCGGCTGAAAATGGCAGCAGTAAATATGAAGCGAAATAAAGCGGTTCAAGTGCAGTGGCGTTGACTCGTGGGAAACCAAATACCTGCCACGAATACATATCCCTAATTCCTGTCAAACTATCTGGCAAGCCATATAAATTTCCTAGGTACTGATAGATAGCAAAAGCACTAACTAGAGTTGCTGATATCAATAGTGCATATAATATTGCCTTAATGTATTTTTTATCAAAAATAACAGATACAGCAATCGCTGTTACTATTGTGAAGACATTAAAGAGAACAACGCTAACAGCTCTAGTGATATTTATGGCTTCTGGTATTAGTAGTGCTAACCATACCAAGAAGATTAGTATGATTTTTTCTTGGACATTAAAGGATAATTTAATTCTTCTGCTCACTGCTAGGTAGAGGACTCTAAGGATAACTATGATACCAACGATAACACTTGGCCTAATAGAAGCCTGCAGGATCTCGAAAGATGGAATGCGCTCAAACGGCAGGGAGAAAACAAGCAAAATCAGCAGCGCTCTGTCGATATCTGCCGTGACATACTGGTAGCCTTTTTTGATTATATTCGTAATTGTCCTTGTGCTGGCCTGGCTCATACTTTTTTTACTGCCTTGAGGGGGTTTTGTTTGCTGAGCATTTTCTCGAACTCTGCCGATGATATTTTTTTGGTCGATTGGATATGGCGCCTCTTAATGATTATTGATGGGAGATGAGCTAAAGCTACCAGATGGGCCTTAATGGCCTTTATAGGGTGCCCCTTAGTCAATGCAGCACCAGTCATCCTACCATTAGTGTATAAAAATACCGGAAAAACTTTTAGTATTAGTGGGTATGGTAGGTTTTTCCAAAAAAGATAAATACTGTTTTTTATGGCCATCTCTCTGCTCAAGCCGGGTAATTTATTGGCTGTGTAGTTCATTTTATGGTGCACTAAAGCTTTTCTAGACAGGTAGAGCTTTTTGCCCATTAGCTGGGCGCGCATACTAATATCAACATCTTCATAGTAGGCGAAAAAACTATTATCAAAATACCCAATTTCATCAAATAATGACTTCTTATAGAGGCTAGCCCCACCGCTAGCCGAAAAAATTGCCTTATCGGCATCGGGCAGCCTGCTAGCTGGTTGGTTGCGCAGGCCGGGGTAAGGTAGCCCCCATGTGCTGTATTCGTCACCGACCGAATCTATCAGCTTACCGTTGGCCGTCAAGATTACAGCCTGCGTTATGTCTGACTTTTGTTTTGTGGCCGTCTTGACGAGCTCGCTAAGGCAGTTTTTTGCGCACTCGGCGTCGTTATTAAACAAAAATACATATTCGGCCTTGGCGGCTCTAATGCCGATATTAACCGCTTCGGCAAAGCCAAGATTCTTTTTGTTTCTAATAATCGTAACTGCGGGATAGTTATTTTTAATAAGTTCTATGGAGTTATCTACACTACCGTTATCAACCACGATGATCTCTATTGGATTGTGGCTCTGGCTAACGATAGACTTTAGGCAGTCAAGTATTACCTCTGCTCCATTCCAGTTGGGGATTACAACAGATATAGTTATATTGTTTTGGCTGATAGATACCATCATCATATTATAGCTTGTTTGAGTAATATTTTTATAATCGATTCAAAAATATTTGT
>SICO01000037.1 GCA_009691435.1 Candidatus Saccharimonadota bacterium
TATACATCCATCACCAGTAACGGCATGGTGTTCCAGATCCCGCCTTGATTGTGAATATCGCATAGATAGTTATCGAGTGAGCTGGTATCGGTATTATAGCCAAGCACTACCCAGCCGCGCGAGCAAAGCCCCAACGCAGCGAACTGGTCGGCCCAAGACTTGATACTGCCCCACCGAGTCTCGATTAATTCTTTAATTTTGCCATCACAGATTTGGCTCTGGTCGGTCATATTATCAAAATAATACTCATGTAATAGCGCGCCATTGAGGGCGAAGCTCTTTTCGAGCTGAAGCTCGCGCAGCTCACTATAGGTACCGTTGGCACCCTCTAGGCTGGTAGCCTGAAGCTTTTCGGTAATCTCGTTGTACTTTTTGACATAGCCAGCATACAAGACATCGTGGTGCTCGCTGAGTTGGCGTTCGGATAGACCGGGCAAGGATTTGTATTTTAATGGCTTTACTTCAATCATAGCCTTGATTATACTACAACCATGCCGCGAGCTCAAAACTGATAGATGTTTGCCACGCTAACCTTGCGATCAATCTTGATGCCCTCAAAACTAAACCCATAAGAGATAACCATTGCGCCAGGCTTAAGCTCGTTTTTGAGAGGAAGTACAGTATGCTAAAAGTTCAGAATCTATCCAAGTCGTTTAGCGAAGCAATTCTTTTTGAGAATCTGAGCTTTGTGATTAACGATGGTGAGAAAGTTGGCCTTGTCGGTCCGAATGGTGTAGGTAAATCTACACTACTTAAGATTATAGCTGGGATTGAATCTGCCAACGAAGGCCAAGTAATAACCAGTAAGGGTGACACTGTGGCCTACCTGCCCCAGCAGTCTCCCCAATTTAACCAAAGCGTTGAAGAATATATTCGACAGTCTTTCGGTGAAACATATGTGCTGTTCATCAAACTAAAAGCACTCGAAAAAAAGATGGCTGACTCGACAGGGGCTAACCCATCTATCTTAAAAGAATATGGTGATACCCAAGATAGGTTTGCCGATACGGGTGGCTGGAACATACAGCATGAAATTGAAAAAATTGTGGAGACACTAGGTATCGGGCATATCAGTCTGGATTTGACTTTCGCTCAACTTTCTGGCGGCGAACAAGCCAGAATCCTGATGGCAGGAGTGTTGGTCAAAAAACCAACAATCCTTTTGCTTGATGAGCCTACAAACCATCTAGATATTGAAGGCACTCGCTGGTTAGAAAATTTTCTAACTGAATATAAAGGTGCCCTACTCGTAGTAAGTCATGATCGAAAGTTTCTTGATCAGATTGTAAAAGAAATTTTTGAACTCAATGGCATACAAGACGAGATGCAAACCTACACCGGTGGCTACACTGAATATAGCATCGAGAAAAAAAATCGCCTCGAGAAATTGGCTGCCGATTTTGAAGCTCAGGAAAAATATAGAAAAAGGCTAGAAGCTGACATCGAAAAAACCAAACGACAGGCGATGAATGTCGAGCTTTCAACTAAAAATGATAAAGCACGCCGATATGCCAAGAAAGTTGCAAAGAAAGCAAAAACTAGAGAGCGGCGCCTAACTATGCAAATGAAGATGGCGGGCTGGATAGCTAAGCCTGAAACAAGGCCAAAAATTATCCTGAAAAGCTCTGCAATGTCTAATAAAGGTGCTTTGCTTGCAAAACTTAGTGATGTTTCATTCTCGTTTGACAGCAAACCGGTCTTGACCAGTATCAATCTGTCAATTAGAGGTAAGGATAGAGTTGTCATTACTGGTAGAAACGGCAGCGGTAAAACTACTTTGATAAAAATCATCGCTGGGATACTGTTGCCAACTGCTGGTGAAATACTTACAACATCTCAAGTTGCTTACTTACCTCAAGACCACTCATCTATCGAACCAGAAACTACTCTGCTTGGTTATTTTCGAAGGCATGTGGCTATGTATGAGGATGAAGCTAGATCTTTCTTGATTCGTTTACTTTTTGACCCTTCACAGCTCAATCAAAAAATTAAAACTTTGAGTCCTGGAGAGCGAGCAAAATTAATTTTGGGAATAATGGTTAATTCTGGTTCGGAACTAATACTGCTAGATGAACCCACTAACCACCTAGATTTTGATTCGCTGGCAGTCATTGAAGAAATGATGCAGGAGTTTAAGGGCACCTTAGTAATCATTTCCCATGACAGATACTTTATTGAAAATATCCGCCCAACGGTTACTCTGTACGTAGCGGATCATTTAGTACAAAGTATTTAATGCCAGTTATTTTCGAATAACTGGCATTTTTTTATTCTGCAACAAATATCTCGCCTGGGGTTATGCTATATAAAATACCTAAAATAAATAATTGCCGAAGATGATGCCGCGAGCTCAAAACTGATAGATGTTTGCCACGCTAACCTTGCGATCAATCTTGATGCCCTCAAAACTAAACCCATAAGAGATAACCATTGCGCCAGGCTTAAGCTCGTTTTTGAGCTTGTCGTACAAGCGAGCCATAAAGGGAGTGGCGCTAAACACAAAAATAACATCAGCCTTAGACACATCGGCTCGCCAATAATCACTACTATGTACATTAGTGAGAGGATATTTGCGTAATCTTAGCTTGGAGACCAATGCCAATATCGGGTTAAGCTCGTAGCCTACTACTTTGTAGCCTCGTCTGGCAAACTCGGCTAAAACACGCCCATCACCACTGCCGAGGTCAAGTAGTAAGGACCCCTTTCTAATCTTTACCCCATCTAGGATCTTTTGGATGTTTTTAGTTTTAGATGGCACAAATGGCGCCCCAATGAGGACTATCAGCCCAAACGGTACAAATAAAATTATTAAAATTATCCAAATGATCATCATATACGATATATTATTGGCTCTGTGCCCACTTCAGAACCTCTGGCACTGTCTTGAGTGGTGCAATCTTAGCCCAGATAGCCAGTATAGTTAACTTGGGTCCAATAATCACTGCCGAGCGCTCAGTACCAAAATACTTCTTCCCGAACATGCTATGCTCACTCCACGAGCCGTAATTCTCCGTCATGGTATGGTTGGTATCGGCTAATATTACAAAAGGTAGTTTATGATTAGCTGCAAACTTTCTATGGCTTGCCGTATCGTCTTTACTAACACCAATAACATCTATCCCCACCTGCTGTAAGTCCTCAAATTTATCCCTTAGCGCACAAGCCTGTATTGTACACCCTGGCGTTTCATCTTTTGGATAAAAATAAATTAGTGTAGTCTTGCCGGCTAAATCTTTAAGGCTATGGTTTTTACCATCCTGACCAGTCAGTTCAAAATTTGGTGCACTATCTCCGAGCTTTAATCCCATCTTTACTCCTTTTGATCTAATTATTTAATTTAATAATTTTCTAGTTTTTTGCTCTTAAATACTGGTCCCAATAATGGAATAGTTTACCAGTAGCCAGAAGATCCTCAGCGTTATACTTGGCGATAGCTAGGTATTTACCGCTATCATAGGCCGGCCCGACATCGCTGCCGTCCATCCCTGACTCTTTAGGGCTCTTAATCCCAAAAGCTCGACACCAACGATGCAAGCTACCTTTGTACATAGCTCCACCATGGAAGGTCAAAAGATCAAATAGGTCGTGGTGAGTAGCCCCCCTAAGGCCAGTAGAATTGTACCGATTACTGACTAGGTCCTTACTGGGTCTAATACCATGCACTGCTGAGCGGATCATCATATAGGGCACATCAGCTCGACGCCCAAAGAAACTAATAAATTCATCAGTAATTTCAGCTAGACCCCAAAATTTTGTAAGCATCTCCGCCTCATTCATCGCAACATATTTAATACCCTTGATTTCGGTATCCTTAGCCTTTTTGCCGTTGGTATCATAGTACACAGCACCTTTTTGCTCATCGACATCATAAACGCCAATAGCTACAATCTTGCCAGTTAATGGGCTAAATACTAAATTCCTCTTAAGGTCTTGCATGGATTTTTCGTAACCCAGTGGGTCTTTTTTGGGATCTGGTAAATTCTTAGTTAAATCCTTAACGGTCGCTTTGTCGAATTTATCAAAATCCTCGCCAACCATCTCAATATCGAATACTAATCGTTTTTTATTCATACCGATATTATACCATATCTGTTAGTACTAATTACCCAGCGATAAAAGTCAGGGCCTTACCCATTTTTCCAGCTCGCCCAGTTCGGCCAATGCGGTGGATGTAGTCTTCATAGTTATTGGGCTGGTCAAAGTTGATAACATGGCTAACATTAGGGATATCTAAACCTCTAGCGGCAACATCAGTTGCAACCAAAATACCGACTTTACCGTCCTTAAAAGATTTCAGTGCGCGTTGGCGCTGCGGCTGGCTTTTATTGCCATGGATAGCTTCTGCTGGCAGCCCAGCTCTAGTAAGACTATCGGCAAGCCTCTGCACGCCAAATTTGGTTTCGCCAAACACTAAAACTTTTTCGAAATCTTCGGTGCGCAGTAAATCATTTAGAATCTGAATCTTGGCTTCTTTTGAGCTAGCTCGGACTACATCTTGCTCGATGTGTTCGCTAGTTTCGCGAGTACGGACAGAGACAGTAACCGGGTCTTTGAGCATAGAGTCGAGTAAATACTGGATTTGTGGAGTAATAGTGGCACTAAAACAAAGCGACTGGCGCTCACTGGGTAGCTCGGCCAAGATTTCTTTGATGTCAGGCAAAAATCCCATATCTAACATACGGTCAGCTTCATCAAGTACCAAAGTAGTTACAAATTGCAGCTTCAGCTCGCGTTTTTGCATCAGGTCTTTTAGGCGACCTGGTGTACCTATAATAAATTGAGGGCGGCGGCGCAAATCTCGAATTTGCTTTTGCATGTTAACTCCACCAACACATAGGGCCGAGTAAAGGTTAAGGTTTGTAGCAAACGATCTGAACTCTTCATCAATTTGTATCGCTAGCTCACGAGTCGGTGCCATAATAAGCACGGCCTTTTGGCCAGGAATGGTTTTGAGTCGATTAATAATAGGCAGCACGAAAGCAGCAGTTTTGCCGGTACCGGTATTGGCTAGGCCAATTACATCTCGGCCCTCTAGGATAGGCTTAATAGCACCATCTTGAACGGCAGTTGGGTACTCGTGGCCTTTCTTGGTGATATTGGCCTGCAAACCAGCTACAAAGCCGAAGTCGCTAAATTTGTGAACTGGCACAAACTCAACCCTGTCGATTTGCTCGACTGCTTTATTGATGTATTTAGTGGGGTCAATGTAAGCCTTGCCCCGGTTGTTTCTGCGGTTATTGCCTCGGTTATTCGAGCCAAAGGACCGCGATTGGTTTCCGCCTCGTCT
>SICO01000038.1 GCA_009691435.1 Candidatus Saccharimonadota bacterium
TGGCGGAGAGGGTGGGATTCGAACCCACGAGACCGTTGCCAGCCTGACAGTTTTCAAGACTGTTCCCTTCAACCACTCGGGCACCTCTCCTCGTCGCAAATACAGCTTATACTTCAGGTAGAATATGGCTATTCTACCACCAGTCGGCGCTGCATTGCTCCTCTCAATAATTAAACATTCACCTATCGGTTCATTCAGATTAATTATTGGTTAAGAACAACAAGCCGCCAATCACCCAGCCCAAATACAGCTTATACTTCAGGTAGAATATGGCTATTCTACCACCAGTCGGCGCTGCATTGCTCCTCTCAATAATTAAACATTCACCTATCGGTTCATTCAGATTAATTATTGGTTAAGAACAACAAGCACTCTTACCAGGAAATAAAGCCCACAACAGTGGGCATCATTTCCTGGCGGAGAGGGAGGGATTCGAACCCTCGCGGGAGCATACGCCCCCCTACCGGTTTAGCAAACCAGCCCCTTCAGCCACTTGGGTACCTCTCCGCGTCAAACTATAGCTACAGCTCGAAAGTATAATCTTTTTAAAATTCAACCCTAACTTCCATTATAGTTTTCCTTTCTAAATCGTAAACGTATGTTATTGATTTAAAATGGCTTCATTAATTCCAGGTTGGAGCAGCAAGATTAGGCTGCACGGAATGTTTGTAAGGTGCTGTAAATTACAGTGTAATTATAGGTTAAAACGATAAATTATTCTAGAGCCATTTCTGTGCAACTAGCACCCATGTATTATGTAATGTTTAATTGTATCTGTCAACTATGGCTATTGTCCCCTATTAGTATTGATAATCAATAAACACGAATACGAGGCAAACTGAGTAGTTTTATTATGCAACTCCGTTTTGATACTGTGAAAGATGGTAGGCGCTTAGAAGGTACTGAATTTTAGGCCTTCTAGTTGGTTTTGCAGGGGTTTTGCCTCCTCACGGCGGCCTTCTGCTAGTAGGTATTGCACCTTTAACGCAAGTAGCTCTTGGTCGGTAGGGTTTTGAGCTAGCCCAGCATTAGCCGCGTCGAGTGCTTTAGCTAGTTGCCCAGTATTGGCATAGATTTTAGCAATCGCCTCCCAGTCGCCGGTACCCTTAATATCTAAGGCCTCTAGCCGGGATAATGCCAGCGCGTACAGGTAGCTATTTAAAAGCTTATATATTTGAGCCCTCTCGCTTAGGTTTGATTTATTAGTAAGAATAGAGCATATGGTGTTAGCGTTTTCAGATTTTTTGCTACTTAAGTTTAGTTTTTTAGATTGTTCAGCATAGCTACAGCCTTTCTGGATCTCACCTGCTATGTACTCAGTACTCGCCAGTCCGGCTAAGCTCTCAGAGGTGCTTAACTCTTGATTGGACTTTAAAAAGAAGTCCTTAGCTAGTGATGCCTGATCAGCCCTGAGGGCTAAATATCCGAGATAAGTGTTATTGATGGGCAAAAAGCTATTCTCGTAAGTATTGATTGCCTTGATGTATTCCCCACTATCCCAGAGATTATTAGCCAAAGCTTCGGTAGCGATTGGGTCGTTAAGCCCTAATAAAGCAGCCTGCTCTAGCAGAGCAGTTTTGGTGGTTGGCTGGTCGGCTTGGTTAGCTCGCATTAGGAGTTTGTCTATTTGACTACTTTGCCAATTTTTTATCTCCGGTAAACAGATAGCGAGATAAAGACCAGCCGCCAAAAGAACTGCAACAGACATCAAATTAAATGAGAAATTATTAGGTTGATGCCAGTTTTTCAATTTTACCCTCTAACTCTATTATGGCCGACTCTGCTCCGGCTAGCCTGCCCTTTTCAGCTGCTATAACTGCTTCTGGTGCCCTACTCATAAAACTCTTATTAGCTAGCTTGGCACCTGATAGCTTAAGCTGGTTCTGCTTTGCTGTTAATTCCTTTTGTAGCTTTAGCATTGCTACTTTATTGGAATCTTTCTGCCCGGCACTAATAACACTAATAATTTCGAGCTCAAACTCCTTAGCCTTAGCTGTGGATGGTTTGTGGATAATGTTCGCCCATTGTTCGGTTATAAGATTTGAGTTCGTCCACATAGTATTTTGCCAGATAGTTTCTGTTACAAACGGCGCAAAGGGGTGCATCAGGCGTAGAACTGTATCTAAGCAATAGGCGAGCAAATGGTTGTTGGGGGATTGCTTGGAGTGCTCAAGGTATTTATCGGCAATATCATCCCAGAGTAGTGCGTAAATCGTCTGGCCAGCTTCCGAGAAACGGTAATTCTCTATGCTTTTTGAGATAGAGCTAATGGCAGTATTGATACGCAAGACAACCCAGTGGTCAGCAGGGGATAGTAGCTCAGCCTTGAGGGGAGTGGTACCTTTTGGTACTTTTGCTAACACAAAACGGGCCACATTCCAGAGCTTATTGCAAAAATTACGGTAGCCTTGAATCTTTTCTGCTGATATTTTGCCGTCATTACCAGGAGTTATTCCGATTGATAGTGCCAGCCGTAAGGCATCGGTACCATATTTGGCAGTAATCTGCATTGGGTCGTCATAATTGCCCTTAGATTTTGATAGTTTTTGACCTTTTTCATCTGTAACCATGCCCCAGAGGTAAACATTCTTAAATGGTATCTCGCCTGTCTTATAGAGTCCGAACATTATCATCCTGGTGACCCATTTGTGTAAAATATCTCTAGCTGTCGCCATGGTGGTGGTGGGGTAGAAGCGCTTAAAATCGCCGGTGCTTAGTAGTGTTGCATAAGGCCATTGCCCAGAAGAAAACCAAGTATCAAAGGTATCTGTTTCCGCTCGGTAGTTACCCTCACCATAATAATCTTTGGCTTCCTGCTCAGATGTGGATACTATGTATGGTTTTTTATCAGGATCATTTGAGGTTTTATAGAAGACAGGTATGCCCACACCCCACCATATTTGGCGACTAATACACCAGTCGTGTTCGTTACGGAGCCACTCCAGTGCGATTTTTTTAAATCTATTAGGGTAGAACTTAATTTCATCATTTTCTATGGCGCTAATAACCGGCTTATTGAGCTCTGATATTTTCATAAACCATTGCTCCGTAATAAGTGGCTCAATGACTGCCTTGCTACGATCTTGCAAAGCAACCGAATGCACAATGGGTTCGCGCTTTACAAGTTTGCCAGCCTGCTCTAGAGCTAATATAACTTTTTTGCGAGCTTCTATAACTGTTAGGCCTGCATATTCTGCTGGTACATTAATCATTCTGCCCGCAAGGTCAATGATCGTAATCTGCGCTAGGTTGTGCCTTAAGCCAATTTCGAAGTCGTTTTTATCGTGGCCGGGGGTAACTTTTAGAGCCCCGCTACCAAAACTAAACTCTACCTGTTCATCGCCAATGATTGCAACGGGCTTATTGATTAGAGGGATAGTGGCAGTTTTGCCAATCAGGCTAAGATACCTGTCGTCATTAGGGTTAACTGCTACTGCGCTATCTGCAAAAATCGTTTCTGGCCTGGTAGTTGCAATTGTTAAACTGCCATAGTCAATGTAGTAAAGTTCGCCCTTGCGCTGCTCGTGAGTTATCTCTATATCCGCGTAGGCCGATTGGGTTACTGGGTCCCAGTTGACGATTCTATTGCCTCTATAAATTAGGTTATCATCATGAAGCTGCTTAAAGGTGTCATAAACAGTGTTGGTAATATCATCATCAAGTGTGAATTTGAGCTTACTCCAATCTGCCGAAAACCCCATTGCACGGAATTGTTGCAAGATATTATGCTGCTGGCCACTCACAAACTTATGGATTTCAGAATAAAATTTTTCTTGCCCTAAATCGTGGCGAGTAATGTTGCGCTTGGCTAGTAGCTGCTCGTAGACAAACTGGGTTTCAATGCCAGCATGGTCGGTACCTGGTAGCCACAGAGTAGGCCGCCCCTGCATGCGTGCATATCTGACTGCAATATCCTCAACGACATACATTAAGTGCCCAGCATGCAAACTACCATTGGCATTGGGTGGAGGCATAATGATACAAAACGGTTCCTTAGAGCTATCACCAGCTACCCTGAAGGCTTCGGCTTTATCCCATAGCTCGCTAATTCTTGGCTCATGCTGGGAGGGATTGTAGGTCTTGCTTAGCTCGTTATTGGTGGTTGAATTCATTTCAATATTATTGTAACACTCTTTAATTACACCCCTTAGATAAAGAGAGTTTGACAGGGTATGGCTTAATAACATAAAATATACATAACTTCTATGTTAAATTTAAAAGGAGGCCACCATGAAAGATATTTATAGCCCACTAGAAATAGACGAAGAATGGGATAATCTTGCCCCAGTTGCAGAAGGTACAGCAACTGCTACTAACCCTAGCACCGATGTAGCTAATAACCAGCCATTGCCTGGACTGCCCAGCACTAATTTGCTAGCTCCCGAAGAAGTTACTTATAATGACTCAGCACCTGACTCAGCTTACAATGCCGCCGAAGCGCTGATTGATAATTCCGAACAAGACACCAAGCCAGACACTGCTGCAGCTGTTAATAGCGGAGATACCTTTACAAGCGGATTGGTTAAGATAACTCCTGACAAACCGACTTCCGACAAACCAGCTCCCGAAACTCCTATTACAGGCACACCTCATGAGATTAAAGGAGTCCCAATTAAAGTCATGGGCGGCGAAACATCCGAAGAAACACCCGACTCTAACGACACATTATCTGATCCTATCGATCGGTCAAATGGTGGCACTAGTAGCCCTGAAGTACCAGTGATTGCGCCGTATATTGCACCATTCAAACCAGAAGAAATGTTAAAAGGTAAAGCCAGTGATGATGCCATCGGCACCGGTACAATAACCCCCGGCACAATTAAAGCTAGCGACGACGACGGCGGCGAGAGCAGTGACGACAACGTCGAAAATAGCGAGAATGCCACGGCCGACGATACAGATGATACCGAATCAGATACGGCCCGTAGCTCTTCTGAAACTAAAGCTGACAAGCCGAAGGCCCCAACAAGCGCGGGCGATGACGAACTAGCGGGTATTTTGGACAAATGGGACCAATCTAACAAAGAGATTGCCGACATGCTAAAGGCGGCCAGAGAAGAGATTGAGGCTAATGTATTAAGAATGAGCGACCAAAAGACTAATCTCGAGGCCGATCTAGAGCAGCAGATAGCAGACCTCGACGAAGGCATAGCTAACGAAAACGCCAGACTCGCAAAAATCGAGACCAACTTGGCCAAGCTACCTAGTGATGAAGCTA
>SICO01000006.1 GCA_009691435.1 Candidatus Saccharimonadota bacterium
CTTATATGCCAACCATATGGAGGTTATTAGCCTCAACAACGCACTGCTGTGCCTTTTAAGGCTATGCACCAAAGGGCACAACTAAGCCCAGAATAGACCGAACTAATTTCTAGTGAACAAAAAAATACTTGTACCAATAAATTATGGGCGGGAATTATTAGAATTTATTTATAAAAAAAAACAGGCTAGCTTGGACCTTGAGCGCTCGCTAACCTGTTATAGGGTCTTTGTTTTTGTTTTTGAGTAATTTATGTGTGCAGCACTGATACTATAATAACGCTTAAGGTTGGGTGCTGTCAACAACTTTTTAAGACTTTTTTTAATAATCTTTTTGAGATTTTTTATTCAGCGAACTCGCCACCGCGGGCGGCACTATTTTGAGCCAACAATTGGGCGAATTTAATTTGGGCTTTTTTAGTATTAATATTTTTCCCGCGCCATAGCTTCAATACAGGGTCTTGAACCGCCCTGGAATAGCTGTAGGTAATTGGCCAGGGCTGAGAGCCTGCTACGCCAATAGCATTAAGGTTTTTAGTAGCCTGCTGGGGGGTCTGCCCACCAGATAAGAATACGATACCGGCGACTTCTCTTGGCACGGCTGCATGCAGTACCCGCAGAGTAAATTCGGCAACTTCCTTGGGCTTACTGATAGTAGTTTCCGTGCCAGCTAAAACCATGCTAGTTTTGAGTATTAAACCTGATAGATCAACTCTTAGGGCTTTTAATTCTTCAAATAATATTTTTAGGACCGACTCCGTAGCTCTGGCTGATTCATCGATGCTATGTTCGCCGCCGTAGATTAGTTCGGGTTCTACAATAGGTACCATTTTGGCTGATTGCACTATTGAAGCGTAGCGCGCCATAACTACTAGATTAGCCCTAACAACAGCCGGGGAGGGTAAGTCGGAGCCAATAGTAAAAGCACTGCGCCATTTAGTGAAGCGAGCTCCCATCTGGTAATATTCTTGTAGTCGTTCGGATAATCCATCTAATCCTTCGGTTATGGTCTGGGGAGCAAAATTATCCATCTCAACTAAGCCTTTATCGACCTTGATACCCGGGAGCATACCTTGCTTCATTAAGGCTTCTGCAAAGCTCTGCCCGCTATCAGTTTTTTGGCGAATTGTCTCGTCGAAAAGTATTACGCCAGAAATGTATAAGCCAACATTGGGCGACATACATAATAATTGACGCCACTGACGCCTAGATTCCTTTGTGCTAATAATTTTTAGGGCATCAAAACGCTTTGAGCATGTTTTGTCGCTTTCGTCAGCTGCCAAAAGCCCTTTAGGGCTAGCCATTAACTGCATCGCTAGGGAAGAGAGTGATTGGTTCATATATCAAGCATAAGCTGATTAGGGGTTTCTTGCAAGATGCTTAGCCTAAAAGCTTAAATACTACTACATATATAATGTGCGTTAGCATTTTATGTATGTGTATTATTAGTACTTTTACAGATAGAAAATAAAAATATTTTTGAATAAATATTTTATTTATTACCACTATCAAGGCGGGCATCCTTGAGCATTGATTGGCGCTTTTTAGTTTCTCTTTTGTCATGTAGCTTTTTGCCACGAGCTAGGGCTATTTCAAGCTTCACGCGGCCCCGTACGAGCCCGATTGCAGTCGGAACCACACTTAAGTGCTCGGCCAGGCCACTTTCGATGATTTTTAGTAGTTCTTTTTTGTGTAGCAATAGTTTTCTGTCAGCTTCAGGATTATATTCGGCAAGATTACTGGCCTGCTTGTAGGGGCTGACATGAGCCTTTACCAGGTAGGCTTCACCTCCCCGGATCGATATGTAGCTACCTTTGAGGGCAATATGCCCAGCCTTGATACTTTTAACCTCGGCTCCGGTCAACACTAAACCAGCCTCAAATTTTTCTTTGAGTTCGTAGTCGTGTCGAGCGCGTCTGTTGGTTGCAATAATCTTCATAGCTTAGATTATAGCTCAAATAGGTGCTCTTGGGATATAATGATAAGTAATATGCAACAAAACCCTAAAACAATTTTCACCAAAAGTTTGACCGCTATCATTACTAAGACTTTTAATTCACTTAGTGAACCAGATATCATTCATAGTATTAGCCACTGTGACCCTAAATTTGGGCAGTATAGCACGAATGTAGCTTTTATTCTTTCCAAGCTAGAGGGGAAGAGCCCATCAGAGGTAGCGGAAAGTATCGTTGCTGGCCTAGCCCGCGATAAAAACATTAAAAAAGCTGAATTTTTACGGCCTGGGTTTATTAATGTTAGCTTATCAGATAAGGTTTGGTTAAATTATGCAGATTCCATTGATGCTGAGTTTGCCACGGCCAAGACTCGCAAGGCTCAGTCAATTCAATTAGAGTTTATTTCTGCTAATCCTTCTGGACCGTTAGTGCTAACTAATGCTTGGCAGGGCTATTACGGAGACATTCTATCCAATATCTATGCATCACAAGGCTATAGGGTTAGCCGTGAATACTACCTTAATGATGGCGGTAACCAAGTAATCGCGCTAGGTAGGGCGGTTCAGCAGGCGCTTGGTGTTAAATTTGATAAAGAGATAGCTACTAACCTGTACAGAGGCGAATATATTGATAATATTGCTGCAGCAATTACAACAAAAATGGGCGGAGTTGGTAAGGTTAAGGAATCCGAGCCAGCTGATATTGGCGCTAGAGCTGCTACCATGATACTGGAAAGCTATATAAAACCAGGTTTAGTTCGCCTTGGAGTAAATTTTGATTCTATCTATTCAGAAAGTAAGCCAGATATTAAGAAGACACTCAACAGGCTTAAAGAGGCCGGCTTAGTGCGTAAAAAAGATGGCGCTATCTGGCTGAAGGGGGCTGATGTTGGGCTTAAGCAAGACGAAGTACTGGTAAGGTCTTACGATAATGGCTATAGCTACTTCTTAAAGGACGTTGCTTACCAGCTTGAGCGCCTAGAAGAGAGAGGCTTTGATAAAACCATTACAATAGTCGGTCCAGACCACCACGGGCAGGCTATTAGGCTTGTGAATACCCTTAGGGCGCTTGGTCTGAGCAGCTTTATAGAGATTTCTACTCAGACCATTAGGCTCATTAAGGATGGCAAGGAGTTTAAAATGAGCAAGCGCAAGGGCAATTATATACTTCTAGATGATTTCCTTGATGAGATCCCTACCGAAGTAGCGCGGTTTTATTTCGCCATGCGCGATACGAATACACATATGGATTTCGATATTGATCTAGTCAAAGAACACTCAGCTAAAAATCCAGTTTATTATTCACTTTATGCCTACGCTAGGGCCTGCGCCATAGTTAAAAAAGCCCAGGAACAGGGCATTGGCTCATCTAAAAGCTTTGAAGGCTATAATCTTACTAAGGCTGAGCAACATTTATTGCTAGAGCTATCTAAAATAGAAGAGGTATTACAGGAAATTATCGATAGCCATAAGGTTCATCAGTTACTACATCAGACTGTCGCAGTGGCGAAGGCCTTTCATGAATACTATGAGCTCGAGAAAGTGCTGGGGGACGCTAACGCTTCTCAAAAACTTAGGCTTATCGAGCACTTTATGCTTGCTTACCAGTCTCTATTCGCTATTCTTGGCGTTGATTTACTGCAAAAAATGTAGGTTTTCCCAAATTAGGTGTAGTAAATAAAGCAACTATTTTTCTATCTTATAAGTTATAATTTTATTGTCTGTATTTATAAATAATTGGCTGTTACTAGGCTCTATAGTAAAGGCATAAATTGGGGCGTTATTTTCTAAGGCATAAAGCCTTACAAAATTAGCCGAATCGGAGGAGGTATTGAGCAGCGCTAGCCTATTGGAATCTTTGTTTAGCAATATAAAGTACCCTAACTCGGTATTTAAGTAACTATCTTTAATGTCACCAAAGCTATCTGGCAAATTATTAATGTCATAGCTCTGTTCAGAGCCCCGATCGAAGACTTTGATCCTTTTGCCTTCAGTAATAAAGATGTTGCCACTTACAACGAACGAGCTAGCGCCAGATAGACTACCGGCCGATTGATTTTTAAGAAGTCCGGTTTTAGAAGTTAATGTTAAGCCAGCCTTAACATACCTTATGACCTGTGTTTCGCTAGGGCTTAGGAGGTATAAATTATTAAAGTATGTTGCGATATCTATGGCACCATCTGAAGGCGCCGCGAGCTGTTGTAAGCCAGATGGAACAGTATATTGCCATAAGCTGCTTGATCCTAGTGCTACTAGGCCAGTATCTCCGAGGTTGGCAATCGCTTTTGCATTTATTAAATCAGCATTAGTTGCTCTGGATGCAGGGGCTCCCATTAGGGGGTTAATCTCTATAATAGCTCCCGCAGACGCATCTAGCCCATATAAACTATTATTAGCCCAAAGGATATCCCTTAGGCTAGCCTGCGCAATATCAAAACCATTGGCAAGTTTAATTCTGGTAGTGTTTGTTATCTTATCTTCAAGGTTACTTAAGCTACTCTGAGCATCAGAGTATCCCTGTTTTATTTTTTTATTTAGGGCTAACTGGTTAAGTTTTTCCTGGTCTGCCTTACTAATACCAGTTAGTATCTGTTTAGCTCTGTTGATGTTTTCTTGTACGGCTTGTTGGTTATTTCTTTCTAGCGATGCTTCAGCAGCTGTTATGAGGGTAATTGCATCGTCAAGTTGCCTTAGTGCGGGGGTTTGGCTTGAGAGCAAAGGAGACCACCAGATAAATCCACCAATGATTATTATAGATATTATTACAACAATAAAAGCTTGTTTAGGGTTAGGGTTAATGTATTTCGACCAGAATTCAGTCCAGCCACTTTTGGATTTAGATAAAATTAACGGTAGGACTTTGGTTTTTGTTTGTGAAGCCGACTTTTTAAGCCTTGCTTTGATTTTTTTGCCACCTTTTTGGCCGGTAGCCTGTAATGATTCTAGGATATGGCTGATTTTTGTTTTAGATTCCTTGGGTAGATTTTCTGGCGTCCTTCGCAGGAGGTCCTTTGGAATTGGTAGTTTTTCGGTCTGCACGATGACCATGCTATAGGGTATATTGGTTGGTAGTTTTAGAGATTTGACTATCTCATTTTTCGAATCCTCAATGGGTTGATAGGCAATAATTTTACCTAGTTCTGGCATGGTGAAGCTGGTTGATACTGCTTTGCTAGCTAGCAATATGATGTCACCAGGGTGTACTGTGCCTGAGCCAATCTCTTTGAATAATGCTCCAGGCCTTTCCTCGGCAAGGCTAGTAGCCTTGTCTTTACGGAAATGGATCATTGTTGGCTCACCAACGCTTGCAAACAGCATCTTATCAGCCTGGATCGCAACGAGACCTATATTGCACCTGCTTTTTGATTTGCTGATTAGTTCATTGAGAGCTCTTAAGCATATTTTGAACCTACCATGGCAGCTAATCTGGACACCACTTTCGTAAAAGGCCCTACCGCAACCATCTAAAAATTTGTTAATATTCATCCGATAGTCATCGGGAAGATTTTCAAATAGTAGGTACAGGTTGCCAAGCTTAGAGTTAGCTAAGGAAGTGGGTTCAAACCCAACAGCAAATGATTCAGCTACTATTGTTGCCGAATGTTTAGGGCGATGATTTACTTGAAGATGTCTTGTAAAAATTTCTTCTGCTTCCATATACCTTAACCTTTAAGTATTATTATACCATCTGAATGTATTAAGGTATGATGTAGGTATTATAAAGAGTGAAATTATGCCAAACACTAAAGCTCGCAAAATCAAATTTACCTCATCTCAGCTTGAGGCAATAGACCATAATGATGGCGCCATTTTAGTTGTTGCAGGAGCAGGTACCGGCAAAACAGCAGTAATAACTAATCGGATAGCTAGATTGATTTTAACCAATAAAGCTAAGGCTGAGCAAGTTCTAGCACTAACATTTACCGAGAAGGCGGCAACCGAAATGCAACAGAGGGTCGATGAGCTACTACCATATGGGTATGTTGATACTCAAATAATGACATTTCATGCCCTAGCCGAGAGGGTATTACAGGAGTTTGCGCTAGATGCTGGTATCAGCCCAGAGTTTCGGGTATTAAATGATATTCAGCAGACAATTATCTTGCAAGAGGTAATGTCAACTATTGAATTTAAGTATTATAGCCCACAGTACGACCCATTTGCCTTTATAGGCTCTATTAAGCAGGCTATATCAAGGCTTAAAGATGAAGGAATTGATAGTCTAGAGTTTGGTAGGCTGACCCGCAAGCTAGCAGATACTAGTAGCGGCCAAAAAAATGCCCCAATGCTAGATTTAGTTAAAATATACAAACTTTATGCTGAGCTTTGTGCACGCAAAAACAGCTTAGACTTTGGTGATTTATTGATAAAATTACAACATTTGTTAAAAACTCGACCTGCAGTCAAAAAAGAGCTAAATGAGCGCTATAAGTATGTTTTAGTTGATGAGTTTCAGGATACTAATGCTATCCAAATGGGGATTATAAGCGAGCTACTCACTGAACTTGAGAATATTATGGTGGTGGGCGATGATGACCAGGCAATTTATCGTTTTAGGGGTGCATCCGTCCAAAATATCTTAAATTTTAAAAGCAAATTCCCCAAAAGTAAGCTGGTTGTACTAAAGGATAATTTTAGGAGTGGCCAGTTAATATTGGATGCTGGATATGATTTGATTCAACATAATAATCCAGATAGACTCGAAATCGCCCAGAATGTTAATAAACAATTAATTGCCAATAATTGTCCAAAGGCAACAGTGGGCGTTGAACATTATCAACATAAGCTGAGTGAGGTTGACGGCGTGGTAGAAGCGATAGATCGCCTGGGGGGTGGGCATGTAGAGCACAATGATATTGCAATTTTACTACGCAAGAATAGCCAAATTAAACCTTATATTTTGGCGCTACAGAAAAAAAAGATAGCATACTATGTCCATCAAGATGTGGAGCTATTTGACCAAAAAAGTGTAAAAATGCTGGTCGTACTTGCCAAGTCAATCACCGATCCGCTAGACTCCTCGGCGCTTTTTCAGCTACTCATTAGTGGGTTTTTTAAAGATCACGATAAACACCAAATAACAATAATATCTTCGCTGGCCCACAAGCAAAATAAAAACTTTTTTGATGCCTTAAATGAAGAATCTCATCAGCCTTGGATTAAGCAGGCTATGGCTGACATTAGTTTATATCGAGAGATGCTCTCGGACTATACAGCCGGAGAGCTACTATTTGTTGCTATCAAGGCTAATGGGTTCTTAAAGAACCTGCTTGATGAAGCCGGTGATTCGATCCAGTCAGCCCTGTCCGTCCAGTATATGACTGATTTTTTTAAACTTGTAAAACAATTTGAGCTAGCTTCTACCGATACTGGTCTGGTAGAATTTTGTAAGTATTTAGATGAAATTAAGTTTTCATCGGCCGATGTTATGAGTGATATATCTCCACTTGATACGTCCGGCGTGCAGATTATGACAGTCCATAAGGCAAAAGGGTTAGAGTTTGATTATGTTTTTATCCCAGAGCTTGTAGAGCAAAGCTTCCCAACCTATAGAAGACGCGAGGACATTAAGTTTCCAAAAGAAGTTTTAGTACTTGGGGAGGGAGATCACTATCAAGAGGAGCGTAGACTTTTTTATGTTGCCCTAACTAGAGCTCGAATGGGTGTATTCTTGAGCTATGCAGTTGACTGGGGCGGCAAGAGACCAAGAAAGCCGTCGAGGTTTATCGGCGAGGCTTTAGGCAGCGATTGGCTGGCTAAAACAACCAGAGCAGAAGATCAGCGGAGTATGGCCGAGCTAATTAGTTCTTTTGAGCCAGTCATTAAAACTGCCAATCAAGATAGTTTGCTAGCTAGGCTCTACAGGGGCGATTGGCTGTATCTAGCTAGTAGCCAGGTAGCCGATTATTTGCGTTCTCCAAAGGAGTTTTGGTTGTTTCATATCCTACAATTACCAAAAGGTCCTTTTCACACACTTATTTATGGCTCAAGTATACACGCCGCCTTAGAGCATTTTTATAAATTTAAGCTGAAGGGTAGACCGATTTCACAGCGAGAAGTCCTAGAGGTCTATAAGAGTGCCTGGCGTAGCGAAGGTTTTGTTTCGATAGAGCATGAACAGGCCTTATTTGATACTGGGGTCAAGGCGCTCAACAAATACATCAAGAGTTATCATGGCGACAGATTAAAGCCAGTTGCAATCGAACAACCCTTTGAGCTTCAGCTGCCGGCCCTGAAGACTGTTATATCAGGTAGGTATGATATTGTCTTAAGCTCTAAGGATGGAGTAGAGATAAGAGATTTTAAAACATCAAGAATCAAAGATCAAAAAGCAGCCGATACGGCCGCTAAAGCTAGTATTCAGCTAGGTATTTATGCTCTTTCGTGGGAAAAATTACAACAAAGTCCAGTATTAGCAACTAGTTTAGAGTATATTGAAGACCTAGTAGTCGGTAAAAATACTAAAATTAATCATGAGAAAACCCTAGAGCTAATTACCCAGGCGGTAGAGGGGATAAAAGCAATGAAATTTAGTGATAAGGGGGATAGTAAGCTTGATTTTAATAAATTACTAACATGAAAATAGATTCTTATCGCAACCAAAGCTGGCTAGAGAGTCTTTTAAACTATGTTTGGGGCGCTCATTTTAGTGATATTGCGCGGTCTAATCAAATTAAGATTATTTTCGGCAAAAAAGCTAAAAGAAGGCTGGGCTCTATCGGCCTTGATAGTAATGATCCAGGCATCTCAATTATTAGGATAAATCCTATCTTTAAGGATATGGAAGTGCCTCAATTTGTAGTTGTAGCCACGATAGTGCACGAGATGACTCATTATGCTCATGGATTTAATTCTCCCTTGCAGCAAAAACAGCAACACCCCCATAGGGGAGGTGTTATAAAGCAGGAATTTGCCGAGCGCGGTTTAGAATATATGTACCTAGAGCAGCAAACCTGGCTCAAGGAGAATTGGTTGAGAATACTTGATAAGTATTTTGCCCCTACCACGCACCGTAGCAGGACTAGGAGGGTTAAGGTTGTATTACCATGGTGGATGCCTAGATTATAACGTACAAAAAGAGTAATATATTAACTATGAGCACTATCGGGGCTAGCAGGAATGTTAATAGACGCAACAATCACCTTAAATTGACTGCTGGTAGCAATAAATCGGTAAACAGACCCTCGAAGGCTAAGCTAATGGCTACAGCTCGCAAGCTAAATCGTACAAAAACCCGTCGTTTTATTTTATATGCTCTAGGATGTGTCGTTTTGATGCAAATACTGAGGTATTTAAGCAATGAAGTTATATTTGCGGGCCCTACAACCCCAAGTGGCATAGGTTTTTTAATATTCTTTTATATTCAAACGGGCTTAATGGTGGCTTTTGTAGGTTTTTTGATAGCTGCAGCTATCACATACCTAAGGTCTTTAGGGGTTGAAGAATAGCACATATTACTAATGCTAAAGCATTGAGTACATGTATTTAACGGCTGTTTTTAACCTATAAAGTAGCTTAGGATAGGTATAAAATATAAATCTATCTAATGAAGTAATATATTGTTCAAAGCGAGCAATGCGCAATAGTTACTATTGGTGCCCGGAAGTTATTACCTGCAGCTGTTTTTATTAATAAATTAAGGGTGTTATACTAATTAAAAGGAGATGTGCTTCATGAATACGGTATTGATAGTTATATCCAGCTTAGTTCTACTTGCCTTATTGATAGTAATATACCTGTTAATAAATAAAAAGCCTGATACCAGCTCTGATTTGCTTGGTATGTTAAAGCAAGACCTTCAGGGTATTCAACAGCTTATTAACCAATCGCAGTCTCACTTGAACGATAGGATAGATAAAAACAACTCTGCTATGCAGGCAAGTGTTCAAAAACAGATGAGCGAATCATCTAAGCTTATTATTGATGTCACAGAACGGCTTACGAAGCTAGATGAGACCAACAAAAGAGTTGTTGATGTCGCAGATGAGTTAAAAACTCTCCAAAATGTTTTGCAGAACCCTAAACAGAGAGGTGTATTAGGAGAATATTACCTGCAAACCGTACTGGACAATGTTTTGCCATCTAGTTGCTATAAATTACAGTATAAATTTAAGAATGGCGATATGGTAGATGCGGTAATATTGCTAGAAAAAGACAAAATCTTGCCAATAGATTCAAAATTTAGCTTAGAAAACTACAATCGTTTGGTAGAAGCGAAGGATAAGGCCCAAAAAGAAGTTCTTATTAAGAAGTTTAAGCAAGATCTCAAGGCCCGTATTGATGAAACCAGCAAGTATATTAGACCCAGCGAAAACACTATGGATTTTGCTTTTATGTTTATACCCTCTGAGGCAATTTATAATGATCTCTTAACGAATAAGATTGGTACTGCCGATACCGCCTCAAGAGACCTGATTGAGTATGCCTTTCAAGACAAAAAGGTAATTATAGTTAGCCCCACTACCTTTATGGCTTATTTGCAGACAGTACTGCAAGGATTAAGGAGTCTCCAGATAGAAGACCAAGCTAAAGAAATTCAAAAGAGAGTCGGTATGCTTGGGCGTCATATTAAGAGCTATGAAGGATTTATGCATAAGCTTGGCGGATCGCTTTCGACTACTGTTAATCATTACAATAATGCCCATAAGGAACTCAAAAAAGTTGATAAAGATGTCGTTAATATCGCAGGCACTCAGGACGCCGTAGAGCCAGCTTTCATTGATAGGCCCAATAGCGATGATTAGTAAGCTGTTCGGTGTATAATAAAACCATGAAAACTGTATTATCAGGCTTAAAACCAACCGGCGAGATGACCATTGGCAACTATTTAGGAGCAATGAAGCATTGGCCACTGAACCAAGGGGACAATAGGAGTATCTTCTTTGTGCCTAATACGCACGCCCTAACAGCTAGACAGGACCCGATTGAGCTTAAAAAAAGGACTCTAGATCTAGTAGCTTGGCTCTTAGCGGTAGGGGTCGATCCAGATAAATCAATTATATTGGTGCAGTCCATGGTACCTGCCCATGCCGAGCTGTTTTGGATACTTGATAACTTCGTGACGATGGGGGAGCTTCATCGTATGACGCAATTCAAGGATAAGACTAAAAAAACTTCTCCGGAAGGTCAATTGGTTGGGTTTTTTAACTATCCTGTGTTGATGGCAGCTGATATATTACTTTATGACACCAATGAAGTCCCGGTTGGCGACGACCAGGCTCAACATGTTGAGTTAGCCAGGAATATTGCTACTCGGTTTAATAATATCTATGGAGAAACATTTATTTTGCCTAAAGCCGTAGTACCCAGCCACGGCGCAAGGGTAAAAAGGCTAGATGATCCTCGCTATAAGATGAGCAAAAGCGATCGTCCAGATAGTTATGTGGCGCTCGGCGAGAACGCCGAATCAGTAGTTAAGAAATTCAAGAGGGCAGTGACAGATTCAGATACTACAATCATTTATGATCCAAAAAATAAGCCAGCTATAGCTAACCTGATGGAGATATATGCTGGTTTTGCTGATATTGACATTGCTAATGTCGAAAAAATCTTTGCCACTAAGGGCTATGGAGAGTTTAAGCAAGTACTGGGCGAGCTTGTAGCTCAAAAATTAGCCACACTTCAGTTGGAATTTGAAAAGTATCGATCAAATGAAGAGAAATTAATGAGTATTATTGAGCAGGGGAACACCAAGGCTAGCCAAATAGCCAATAAAAAACTTGCCGAAGTAAAGATAAAAGTAGGCTTGTTGTAAAAATTATAACACTATATTACAGGTGTAGCGCTTCATTAGAGTAGCAATACTCTTGACATAAGCATAAGTATAATGCTATACTAGAGCTATTCTAGTTCATTAAAAACAAAAAATAAAAATTATGCTATATAATAAACCGCCGTAAGGGATGACCTGTACTCTTAAAGGATCATCATACATCAATTGACGGTAAGGAATCTCTGGCTACAAAAAGCAACCCCCTTGTTTTTTGTACCAGAACTTCCTTACTGTCGTAGAGTCTGCCTGTTTGCAGTCATTATGCTCTAGGGGGAAACAGCTTATACTCGAAGGAACCTGGCCGGAATTGTACCTTTTAAGTCTAAAAGGTACAATTCCGGTCAAGTACCGTACCGATGGTTGGGAAGCGTCAGTTGCAACTCGTCGTACCTAAAATTAAATGAACTGTGACTGCAACCTTTCAATGGACCTTAGCTCCCAGTTAGGGTCCCAACCCGGGCCGATACATGCCAATCTTGTTTCTAAACATTTAAGGGCATTTGCATCGGCCCGTAACCATTTCTAATTAGTTAAAATATGATCTAAAACACCTGCAATTAGGGTGTTTTTTTATTTGTACACGGATAGAAGGCCGTTAAAGACAAAAGCAGGGCATAGAAGCTCATAAGTAGTCGTAAATACGCAGCGAGAGGTATACGCACCCAATATTAGTAGTTATATAGTAATAATTACAACAAAGCTCTTATTTAAGCTCAATAGTAACCAAATTGTTATCCACAAGTAAAATAACGCTAATAATAGCAGTACGGCAGCCAGTAACTAGCGGGGCAATACATAAAAATTTAGTATTCATTATTTATTGATAAATAAAGTGTTCAATAGGGTACCTATGAATGACCATAAAATTAATGTATTCAGTGTAGTTATTTTATTATTCATTTATTTTAGTTTTGCCTAGCGCCCTGTACTATCAAAACCAGCTATGGGATAATATGTTATATCTTATGAAGAAGTATCGTAAAGCTTATTTAGCGGCTATCATGCTGATTTTTCTATTGTCTGCAGTTCTATTTATGTTTTCCTTGTTTAGTACTAATCCCTCTAAGCTCGGGCCAGCAGGCGTGACTTTTTGGTTTATTAATTTACTACTGATGCTCTCATCGCTTATAACAATTATTTTCTATAAAATACGTTCTAGAAAGCCTAGCAATAAGGATAATTTGATGGCTATACTTAGAGGTAGCTTGCGAACAGGCTTACTAATAGGGTTTAGCATCTCTCTCTTACTAGCCCTATCTAGCCTGCGCGCACTAAGCTGGCGGGATATAATGCTCCTTTTACTAATTGTAGTATTAGTTGAAGTATTTTTTCTTACTAGAAAAGGCAATGTTTAAATCTAATGATTAAGACATCCAGCATTATTGGTGAGATTAAAAGTAGCTCACTTAAGTTAAAAAATAAGAAGGATCTTGTTCTTTTACGATCAAAATACCTCGGCAAGAAAAGCCTACTGGCTAGCGAAATGGCCGATTTAGTTAAGCTCAAAGGGGCACAAAGGGCTAAACTGGGGCGGGAACTAAATACGCTAAAAGAATCGATAGAAGCTGTGCTAACTTCTGCGCAAACCAGGCTTGAAGACCTAGAGAACCAAACTCAATATCAACCATTCGATATTAGCAGCCCCGGGGAAAGTCTATCTAGCGAGTCAAGGGTTGGGCACCTGCACCCAGTTAGCTTAGTGCTAAAGGAAACTTATCAGATATTTACAGAATTAGGCTTTGCTATTGTTGACAGTCTAGAAATCGAGACAGACTGGTACAACTTCGAGGCCCTCAATATGCCTGATATCCATCCAGCTCGAGAAATGCAAGACACCTTTTATATCAAGGGCAGCAATAAGAAACTGTTGCCCAGAACCCATACTTCAGGCATGCAGGTTAGGTTTATGCTAGAAAATAAACCACCGTTTAAGATTATTGTCCCGGGTAAAGTCTTTAGAAGTGAAAACGAGGATGCCACACATTCATGGTCGTTTAACCAGATAGAGGGCCTGGTGGTCGGGGAAGGAGTAAGTATGGCAAACCTTAAGGGAGTCCTATTGCAAATTGTTAAGCGGCAGCTTGGCAAGGAAACAGAAATAAGATTTAGACCTAGCTATTTTCCATATACTGAGCCATCTGTAGAGGTAGATGCTAAATATAATGGCAAGTGGCTAGAGCTGGGTGGAGCCGGTATGGTACACCCCGAGGTACTAGCAAGGTGTGGGATTGATCCTGACAAGTATTCTGGTTTTGCCTTTGGCTGGGGAGTCGAGCGCATCGCAGCTATCAAGTATAACATTAGTGATCTAAGGCAAATGTGGAGACCAAAAATTGAGTTTTTGGAGCAGTTTTAGATGAAAATAAGCGTTAAACTAATAAATAGTTATCTCAAAAAGCACTTAAATACCGGACAGATGGCTGAGGCTCTAGAAAGCACGGAAGTTGAAGTTGAAGAAATACTGTATGCGAAAAAACTAGATTCAAAAATAATCGTAGCTAGAGTCCTCGAGGTTACTTTGCACCCTAATGCCAATATGCTCAAAATTGCTAAAGTTGATACCGGCATAGGCGTGGTTAGTGTCGTTTGCGGTGCCACGAATATTGAAGCTAATATTATAGTTGCACTAGCACAGATAGGCACAATCCTGCCTAGTGGGGATGAAATAAAGGAAGTTGAAATTAGAGGGGAGAGGTCACATGGAATGCTATGCTCGGAATTAGAAATGGGGTGGGGCGAAGACCATAGTGGCATAGTGGTGCTCCCCCCTAGCCTACCGCTTGGGCAATCATTGTGCGACATTGATAAAATTAGTGATACGATAGACATTAAGACCCCTTCGAACCGCTGGGACTACCTCTCTTACATTGGTCTCGCCCGCGAGATTGCAGCGACTCAAGCTGATAATAGCTTAATCGAACCTGGTATCGCTAAAATAACATATCATGACAGAGAAGTAGCAAAAGTCAAACAAAGTGGGCAGTGCCATGCTTTTTATTTAACTAAGCTCAGGGTAAGCCCAGACGCACTTAGCCCACAATGGCTTGTGGATAACTTACAAGCGGCAGGCTTAAGAACAATTAATGCTGTTGTAGACATTACAAACTTTATAATGCTTGAGTATGGGCAGCCTTCTCATGCCTATGATGCCAGTAAGATTGCAGGAGATTTTGGCGTACGCTTTGCGAAGCCTGGCGAATCCCTCACTACCCTAGATGGCAAGCTTATCAATCTTAGTAGTCAAGATTTAGTGGTTGTGGATAACTCTGGCCCTATCGGATTAGCAGGTGTTATTGGTGGTCAAAGTACTGCGACCAGTAGCGATACATCAGAAATTTGGATTGAGGTCGCCAATTTTGATAAAACTACCATTAGAAAATCAGCTTTACGTTACGGCATTAGAACTGAGGCATCATCACGCTTCGAACGTGGCCTCCCTCTCCCCCTTCCAGATTTTGCAACCAGAAGAATTATTGGCTTACTCCAGTCTATTTGTAATGCTGAAGTTATTGACTCCCCTACCCGTCAGGTCGAGCTGGAATATAATTCTTTTAAATTAGGTATGCGGATAAGAAAAGCCGAGAAGTTCTTGGGCTTTAAGCTAGATGAGAAGGAAGTTATCCAGATACTTGCTAAGCGCGGTTTTAAGCCGGTACATTTTTCACTGACCAAGGCGGTTAAAGCTTTAGGTAGTAAGCTAGAATCTAGTGCAAGTGCAGAAGTATTGAGCCAGCTATTTGCGAGCGCCGGGATATTGATAGGGGCTAGCTTAAGAGACCAAATTAAGGCAGGTATGGAAGTCCCCGATATTAGCTTAAAACCTGGCGATGTATTATTCCTATCCTCTGCAGTGCCTAAAGCCAAGAGAGCGCCAGTCGGCGTAGGTATTTTTATTGGGAAAAACAGAGTAATGAATTTAGCTGGCAAGACCTCTATTGTGCCAGTAACTAAATATACTAAATCAAAATTATTTCTTGGGGCAAGAAGATATTTAGAGAATTTTAATCATATCATATCTGTTGAAGTGCCATGGTGGAGAAACGACATCTCAATAGAGTCAGATTTATTTGAGGAAGTTGCTAAGGCTCTAGGCTACGCAGCGATGCCCGCGACTTTGCCTGAAATCCAAAACTCCAATACCGCCGACCATCAGCTACTCCCCTCTCTAATGGTGATTAGAGAAAAACTCTCATCATTAGGGCTCATTGAAGTCATGACCTATTCATTTGTGTCGAAGTTTGATGTAGACAATATTAGCAGCGATAGTTCTAAAAACCTTCAAATCGAAAACCCGCTCAGCAGTGAGCAAGACTTTTTACGTACCAGCCTTGTTAGTAGCCATTTGAGGGTAGTTAATACAAACCAGACTAGTAGGCATGATGGCATTTTTGAAATTAGCCGTGTTTATGAGCATTCACAGCCATCTCCAAAAGAGAAGTGGGTACTGACCGTGAGCATTTGGCATGAGCATAGCCTAGCTAGAATTAAGGGGGTATTAGATGACCTGTTTGGCTGGCAGCGACAAGAGTTGGTAGTAGCTCGCATAGTCAGTAAGCTATATATTCCAAACCGAAGTGGATCAATTTTGCCGAGCCTAGGGGAATTCGGACAACTCTCCCCTACTATCTTAAGGCAATATGAAATTGATACTGAGGTAGCAATTATGAACATTGAAATCCAAAAAATTATCGAATCGAAGCCCGAACCAAAGGCTCTGCCCCGCCCAACTTATCAAATAATCTATCGGGACTTAACTATAGAATTAGCTGATGTAACTATCTATCAGAGCATTAGTAGGCTTTTGGTTAATAAGTTTTATTCGGTGCGCTATAAGGTAGAATTCCAAAATGATGAACTAAAAAAGAGTTCAAAAAAGCGCTTAACAATAACAATTGGTATCGACTTGGGACCCAACCCAACATCGGCACAAATAAATGAAAAAATAAGCCTAGCCACTAAGCTTATCCGCTTAAAAATAAAAGCTCGAGTATTATAGCCAATAACGGGCAAAATTGTTTATAATATAGATAGCATGGGCAATAAACCTCACTCGCATTTTTTAAGCTTGCCACCAATACTCTCTAGAAGTGGACAAAAACCCTCCATGGTATCTAGAATTTGGTTCATATTGGTAGGCGTTGTAAGCGCCTTTGTATTGATGAATTTATTGGTTAGTGTTTTGACGCTTGGAGTAATCTTCCCTGGCGTATCGGTTTCTGGCACTGACCTGAGCTTTAAGACCCAAAGCGAAGCCCGGAAGATATTAGCAGGTATGCAAAAGGAAAGAGAATTTACCGTAGAGGTTGGTGACCATAAATTTTCTGTTACAAGTAGAGACCTGGGTGCCAGGTATGAGCTAGATGAGACCCTCAAGCTTGCCTATGATGTTGGGCATTCCAGCCCCATAGCGCTACTAGGTTTTTTTGACGTCCATAAAAAGGGGCAACTAGGGTATGCCTATAGCATTAATCAAGATGAGCTTAAAAAATTCACCACTAAGGTAGTATCGGCGGTGGGGGTTGACCCTGTTAATGCCACACTTAAGGTGGCTGAAGGACACCTAGAGGTAGTCCCCGATAAGGATGGCTTTAGGGTCGATCAGAATTTATTAACCTCTATTATTAGCAGTTCAATTGCAGACGGCAAGGACCGTAACCTTAAGCTTGAACCGGCCTTAATTAAGGCGCCGTTTTTAGCTGGTGATATAGCTAGATCCAAGCTATCGGCCGAGGAGATATTATCACGCACTGTTGTGCTAAATTATGAAGGCCGGCAGTTTGTACCAGACAAGACCGCAATGGGACATTGGTTAGTATTTAGCCATGCTGTTAGCCCAGATGGCAAGGTTACTCTCGTGGTTGATCTCTCGCGGGAGCAGGTTAAGGGCTATTTGCAGTCAGTCGCCAACCAAGTAGACGTTGCTCCTAGAAATAAGAAGGTTAATATTCGTAACGGGGCAAGTTCAGTCGAGCAAGAAGGCCAAAATGGCGCAGTAATTATTCAAGATGCTGCCGTTGATGAAATCATTAATAACATTAAAACCAATAGCGTCTCAATTAATCTGCAGTCACAGCCGGTTGCTTTTAAGACCGAGACGAACCGATCTGTTAGCCTGGACTATGGTCGATATATAGAGATTAACCTGTCAAGCCAGACACTTTGGGCTTACCAGGATAATCAAGTAATCTTTTCTACGGCTATAACTAGCGGCGCTACTGGAGCAGGCTTCCCTACGGTAACTGGTTTATTTAGTATTTATGCTAAAGAAACCAGCCGCTATCTTAACGGCCGACCATATGGATGGGATTACAATGTTTATGTTGATTATTGGATGCCATTTTATGCAGGCTATGGGCTGCATGACGCCGACTGGCGAAGTAGTTTTGGTGGGCAAGACTATTATTACGGAGGGAGTCATGGTTGCGTCAATATGCCTAAGAGTTCCGCCGCCTTCTTATTTGGCTGGGCTGATATCGGCACGCCAGTTTGGATCCACTATTAGCTATGCCCTAGTGGCTAACAAGCATAACTGCTATAATTATTGCTATGAAGCCAGATGACAAAAAAACTGGTTCTGTTGAATCTGCACCTGATGCAGGTGAGTTAGCTATTGAGCAAAATCCAAATCAGCATATCGTACCCTCAGCCGAGGCCCAGCCTGCTGTCGCTAGCACTACAATACCCCATCGTCCTGCAGCAGCATCTACCACTGCCACTGCTGCCACTACTTCAAAGACCAGCGACAATGACGATAACCCCACCAGCCACTACGAAGCCGAAATCGCCCAACTGCCAGCCGAAGACTCTGGCCCAATCGAGCCAGAGTGGATCAAAAAGGCCGACGAGATTGTCGCCAAAACTAGCTCTGACCCCTATCACGAAGACGACGCCCAGCATAGCCTGAGCCGAGCTTATCTGAAAAAAAGATTTAAAATCGAGACAGAGTAGTCCGAAAATGACTGACGCGATGCCTCTAATCATTTCGATAGCAGCGATTGTTTTGTTGGGCTTTACTGGTGCCGTAGTTTTTTTATTTGTCCAAAAATCTCGTCACTCGAAGTCGGTCGAGCGAAGCCTCAAGCTCGTGCCGTTACTGATTAAGATACCCCCGCGAGAAACCACCACCGAAGGGCGTGATAGCCGCGAAGCAGCTAAAGAGAATATCTCTAAAGCCGAAGGAGTCTATCGTTTGCTTTCTGGCATCTCGGCAAAAAAGTCTCGGCTTTACGGGCAGCGCTACGTAGGCTTTGAGATTGTCGCTACCGGTAAGCAGATATTTTTTTATGTCGCAGTACCCGCCAGCCTTCTGGAGCCAGTCAAAAAAGCCCTCTCTTCTGGTTACCCCGGCGTGCAAATCGAGCAAAAAGAAGATGTCAATTTCTTCTCCAAAGAATCAAAAATAAGCGGTGTAATGGGTGGAGAATTTGAGCTCAAAAAATCTAGCTACTACCCAATTCAAAACTACCAGATGAGCGAGCAGGATTCACTGGCTGGTATGTTATCTGGGCTATCGAACCTAAAAGCAGGCGACGGCGCAGCTATTCAGGTGTTAATTCGTCCGGCCAGCTCCAAATGGGCCAAAAAATCTAGGCAGCTTTCAGGGCGAATCCTCGACCCCGATAAAAAACAAGGTAGCGAGAAGATTATCGGTATGGTGGGGGAAGTTGCCAAGGCACCTTTTAAGGGGCCTAAGCCTGAAGACGATAAGCCAAAGGGCGACAAACAGCCCAATATGTTGGAGCAAAAAGAAATTGAACTACTGGAAGAGAAGTCAAAATACCCAGCTTTTGAAACGCTCATTAGAGTTGTGGCTAGCTCTAAGGATAGTACTACGGCTGGCGGCATCATCGATAGTATTAAGCTCGGCTTCGCCCAGCTCACCTTGACTAACTCTAATGCGTTCGAGTACAAAAAAGCTGCCAATATCGAGCAGCTCACGACCGATTTTATTTTTAGGTACTTCCCCGTCAATAAAAACAGAACAGTGCTTAATTCGGTCGAGCTCGCCACCGTTTTTCACTTGCCAAGCGAGAACCTCGAAATGACTGCCCAGGTTGAGCGTAAGGGTATGAAAGAAGTTGCAGCACCAGCCGGAATGAGCGAAGAGGGTATGATACTTGGTACCAATATCTACCAAGGGCATGAAGAAATTATTCGCCTCTCGGACGAAGACCGCCGCCGCCATTTTTATGTCATCGGCCAAACCGGCACCGGAAAGTCGCTCTTTTTGCGCAACTGTATTGTGCAGGATATGTATGCTGGCAAGGGGGTGGCCTTTATTGATCCGCATGGTGATACTGCCGAGGAGCTAATGGCGATGGTGCCTCCAGAACGCGCCAAAGATGTCATTTATTTTAACCCCGGCGATACGGAGTTTCCGATGGGCTGGAATATTATGGAATTTGACCCTGCCCACCCAGAACAAAAAGATTTCTTAGTACAGGAAGCAATATCGATGGTTTATAAAATGTACGACCCCAACAGACAGGGTTTTATTGGAGCACGCTTTGAAGCATGGTTTAGAAATGCCGCCCTGACCGTTATGGCCGACCCCAGAGGTGGAACCTTTATCGAAGTTCCGAAAGTATTCACCGACGACGAGTACCTCAAGAAAAAATTCAAGCATGTCACCGACCCCGTGATTCAAGAGTTCTGGACCGGCGAAATGGCCCAGACCGACCAACACTCAAAATCAGAAATGCTGGGCTGGTTCGTGTCCAAATTCGGAGCTTTCGCCAACAACGAAATTATGCGCAATATCGTCGGTCAAAAACAGTCGGCCTTTGATCTGCGTGAGATCATGGACGACGGCAAAATATTGTTCGTGAATCTATCCAAAGGACTACTCGGCGACATCAACTCGCAACTGCTGGGCATAATGTTTATTATCAAGTTCCAAATGGCCGCCATGAGCCGTGCCGACACCCCCGAGAGCGAGCGTCGCGACTATAGCGTTTATATCGATGAGTTCCAGAATTATTCGACCGACTCCATTGCGACAATTTTGTCGGAAGCTCGCAAGTACCGTCTGAGTATGTTTATGGCCAACCAGTTTATATCGCAGCTCGACGAGAAGGTCAGAGACTCGGTGTTTGGTAATGTCGGCTCGATGGCTGGCTTTAGAGTTGGCCCGGACGACGCCGAGTTTTTGGTTAAGCAGTTCGCCCCGGCCTTTGACACTCCGGATTTAGTCAATCTCCCGAACCACTATGCCGCCACCAAAATAATATCTAAGGGCGTGCCAACTGTGCCGTTTTCGATGAAAGAAATAATGCCCCCACTAGGCAAACCCAGGCCCGAGCAGCTAGAGGCCATGAAAGCGCAGAGTCGCGCTCGGTACGCCAGGCCCAAGGCTGAGGTCCAGGCTGAAATCATCAAAAACCTAGCTGGCTAGCTTGGCGCCAGCCGCCTTTAACGCACCAAGCCGCATCGGGAGTTTTTAGATTAGCCCAATTAAATACATTGCTAGTACCTGACCTTTCACCTATAATAGATGCATACATAAGCCCTATAGGGGCTTATTAATGGCCGATATTAATAGAGGGGATTAGGATATTTTATGGCTGAAAAAAAGCAACAATACAATGCCGAGCAGATTCAAGTATTAGAAGGGCTAGAGCCAGTACGCAAGCGACCAGGCATGTATATTGGAGGCACTGGTAGCGAAGGTTTGCACCATTTAGTTTGGGAGATAGTAAACAATTCCATTGATGAGGCATTGGCCGGAGAGGCCACCAAAGTAGATGTTATTTTGCATGCCGATGGCTGGGTGAGCGTCACCGATGATGGCCGTGGTATCCCAATTGACAAACACAAGACTACTGGTAAATCTGCGCTAGAGACTGTCTTAACTGTTTTGCATGCCGGCGGTAAATTCGGCGGCGGCGGGTATAAGGTATCGGGCGGATTGCATGGCGTTGGTATTAGCGTAGTTAATGCCCTATCAACTGACTTAAAAGCAGTTGTTTGGAAAGACGGCTTTGAGTACCAGCAAAATTATAAACAAGGAGCGCCAGTTTCTGGTATTAATAAAATTGGCAAGACAGATAAAAGAGGCACTGCGATTAGTTTTAAGGCTAATGATGCAATTTTTGAGACAACTAAATTTAGCTATAAAACAATCCTAGATTATTTAAGGCATCAGGCCTATTTAACTAAGGGTGTTCAAATCAACCTCAAAAATGAATCTGATAATCAAAGTTATGGGTTCTACTTTGAGGGTGGCATAAAGAGCTATGTGGAACATCTCAACAAAGGTAAAGAAGCATTAAATGAGCCTACTTTTTATGTTGATAAAAAAGTTGATGATGTAGTTGTAGAAATTGCAATTCAATATAGCAATAGCTTTAATGAACAATTTAAGGCATTCGCAAATAACATTTTTAACCCTGAAGGCGGAACACATGTTGTAGGTTTCCGCTCGGCACTCACTAGGGCAATTAATGATTATACTAGGAAAAATAGTTTGATTAAGGAGAAGGAAGAAAACCTCACTGGCGATGATGTTCGTGAGGGTTTGACGGCAATTGTTTCGGTTAAGCTAGCCGACCCGCAGTTCGAAGGACAAACTAAAGCTAAACTGGGTAACCCTGAGATCCGAAGTATTGTCGAGAAGGTTCTCAATGAGTACCTTAGTTATTATTTAGAAGAAAATCCCATAGAAGCTAAAAAAATTATTGGTAAGGGCTTGCTTTCGGCTAGAGCTCGACTTGCGGCTCGTGCGGCTCGTGATAGCGTAATTCGTAAAGGCGCCCTAGAAGGTATGACCCTGCCTGGCAAGCTCGCCGATTGCAGCAGCAAAGATGCCGAGAAGAGTGAGGTTTATTTGGTAGAAGGCGACTCGGCCGGCGGTTCGGCCAAGCAAGGACGCGACCGAGAGTTTCAGGCCATCTTACCGTTGCGTGGCAAAATCCTTAACGTTGAACGCGCTCGGCTAGATAAAATGCTCGCCAACAATGAAGTCAAAAATCTAATTATTGCAATGGGCGCAGGTATCGGCGAAACATTTGATATTTCTAGACTGCGTTACCACCGTATAATTATTATGACCGACGCCGATGTCGATGGTGCTCATATTCGTACGCTTCTACTGACCTTTTTTTACCGCCACTTTACAGAGCTCGTGACGACTGGCAAAATATACATTGCTCAGCCACCACTCTATAAAATTAGTGCTGGCAAAAGTAGCGAGTATGCCTACTCGGATGCTCAACGCGATAAAATTATATTGGCCATTCAGGCCAAGAAAGCTGAAAACAAAACAGCTAAATCAAATGACCAAAAAATCGCTGAAGACAAGGCTACGGCCGATATCCAGTCTGCCAAAGACCTGGCCGAGTTGGCTGGCGATGTTCAGGCCGAGGCTGAAACTGGCGGCGGCGGGGGTGGTGATAACCAAAAAATCGCTGGCATTAGTATCCAACGTTATAAAGGCCTTGGCGAAATGAACCCAGAACAGCTCTGGGAAACCACTATGGACCCAACCAACCGAGTGCTATTAAAAGTTACAGTTGATGATGCCGAAAAAGCCGATGCTATCTTCAATAAGCTTATGGGCGAAGAAGTCAGCTTGCGCAAAAATTTTATTCAAACTCACGCTACCAGCGTAGAGAACTTGGACGTATAAGATGGACAAACAAGCCCCAAACCCAGAAGAAATACCAGCTACTCCGCCAGAGAAACAAATGGACTCACTGAGCGCACCCGTTAGCGGTGTCAGCGCCAGCGGTAAAGGACAGGCCATCAAAACCGAGTTTGGTCTGGTTGCTCCGCAGACTATTGAAGGTGAAATGGAAAAAAGCTACCTTGATTATGCCATGAGCGTAATTGTATCTAGAGCTTTACCTGATGTCCGAGATGGTCTCAAGCCAGTTCACAGACGAATACTTTTTGCTATGAATAATCTAGGGCTTAGGCATAATGTTAAGTTCCGCAAATCTGCAACCATTGTTGGTGAAGTATTGGGTAAGTATCATCCGCACGGCGACGTAGCGGTTTATGAGTCAATGGTTAGAATGGCTCAAGATTGGGTTATGCGCTACCGTATGGTCGATGGGCAAGGTAACTTTGGTAGCATGGATGGTGATGGGGCTGCGGCGCATCGTTATACCGAAGCTCGTATGACGAAGTACGCCGAAGAAATGCTACTTGATATCGAAAAAGATACCGTCGATTTTATGCCGAACTACGATGGTTCTCAATCCGAACCAAAGGTTTTGCCGGCTAAAGTACCGAACCTACTTTTAAATGGCGTACAAGGAATAGCAGTCGGTATGGCTACTAATATTCCAACCCATAATCTTACCGAAGTTGTCGATGGCGTCTTGCACCTTATTGACAACCCAGAAGCCGGGGTAGCAGACCTTATTAAAATTATTAAGGGTCCTGATTTCCCAACTGGCGGTGTTATTTTTGATGATGGCTCTATTGCACATGCTTATGGTACCGGCCGAGGCTCTATTGTAATGCGAGCCGTGGCTGAGATCACCGAAGACCAAAAGGGCAAGGAGCGCATTATTATTACCGAAGTTCCCTACCAGACAAACAAAGCTAGTTTGGTAGAAAAAATCGCCGAGCTAGTCCAGACCAAAAAAATAGTCGGCATTTCTGATCTGCGAGATGAATCTGGTAAGGAAGGCGTACGAATAGTAATAGAACTCAAAAAAGATGCTTATTCTAGTAAAATTTTGAACCAGCTTTATAAAATGACCCCAATGCAATCTGCTTTCCACGTTAATATGCTAGCTCTAGTTGGCGGTATTCAGCCAAGGGTTTTAAACCTAGAGATGGTGTTGCGTTATTATCTAGAGCATCGGCAGGTAGTGGTGCGCAGACGAACAGCATTTGAGCTCCGCAAAGCCGAGGAGAGATCCCATATTTTAGAGGGTCTAAAAATTGCTCTTGATGAAATTGATAAGGTTATAAAAACCATTAGGGCTAGTGCTAATCAGGAAGAGGCTCGAACCAATTTAGTTGTTCAATTCAAGCTAACCGAGATCCAGGCTAACGCAATTTTAGCCATGCAGTTGCGGGTGCTCGCCGGGCTAGAACGCAAGAGGATTGAGGATGAATACTTGCAGCTACAAAAACTCATTAGTAAGCTCAAAACTATTCTTAGTAGCGATGCCAATATTTTAAAAGTTATTCGCGCGGAGCTAGAAACTATCAAGGAGACCTATGGAGATAAACGTAAGACTAAAATAATTAAAAAAGCGATAGGTAACTTTACAGAGGAAGATTTAATACCTGACGAGGAAGTAGTTATTACTCTTACTAAAGGGAATTATATTAAACGCATTATAGCTACAGAATACCGCTCGCAGGGGCGTGGCGGCAAAGGTAAAATGGGTATGACTACCAAAGAGGAAGATGTAGTTGAGCATGTCGTGCAGGCCAGGACCCATGACACGATTTTATTCTTTACGACGCTAGGGAGAGTGTTCAAGCTTAAAGTCTATGAGATACCCCCCGCTAGTAGAATTGCAAAAGGCCAGTCTATTATGAATGTCCTAAGCTTAAGTCCTGAGGAGAGTGTTACCTCGCTAGTCTCAATGCAAAAAAATGATCCTGCTAAGTATTTATTTATGACTACCAACAGGGGCACTATCAAAAAGACTTCCCTCTCGGACTTCACTAATATCCGCCAGAGTGGAATTGTGGCGATTAAACTTGATGCTGGAGATCAATTGAGTTGGGTCAAAAAGACTACTGGTGAAGATAATATTATTATTTCAACATCTAATGCTCAGGCAATTCGTTTTAACGAAAAGGATGCTAGGCCAATGGGCCGAGCTACTAGGGGCGTACGAGGTATTAGGTTGCGTAAGGACGATTTAGTGGTAGGCATGGATGTTTTGAGCGGTGAAGACAAATTAATGCTAGTAATTATGAAAAACGGCTATGGGAAAATCACTAAGAGTAGTTTATTCTCATCACATAACCGTGGCGGTGTAGGTATTAAAGCTGGCGTAGTAACCGCGAAAACTGGCAAGGCCGTAGATGTTAGAATAATTGATGGCCGCGAAGATGATGTCTTGATTATTTCAAAAAAAGGACAAGTTATACGCCTCAAGCTAAGTGTTATACCGGTAATTGGGCGGTCAACGCAAGGCGTTAGAATTATGCGCATGGCTACTGATGACCAAATAGCGTCTATCGCGCTATTGCCTAAGGAACAAGTAATAGAGGAGCCACAGGAACCTAAGGAAACTAAAAAGTAACTTACTTGCGATCCCCCCTCAAGCCCCTAATGGTTTTGTTAATAAAATAAAATATAGTATTATGAAGCTAAAGGAAGGTATTAAATGCTCCAGGCTTTTCCAAAAGGGTTACGGCCAAAGATAGTCCACCATTTTTTAAATCCAGAAAAGATCGTCGAGAGTCTGGATATAAGAGCTGGCAATAGGGTCCTAGAGATTGGGATGCCGATTGGGTTTTTTGCTCCTGCGTTGCTCAATAAAGTCGATAAAGGTGGTGCGGTTTATGTTGCTGCGCCCAACCAAGATGCTTTTGGCAAATTATCACACCTTGAACATAGGAGGAACCTGCAGTTTAGGCTACTTGCCGATATCTTAACCGGTGAAGCTATTGCAAATGGTGAGATAGATTTAGTGATATTAACTAATTTGTTATCAAGCTCTATTAAGCCAGATTCTTTTTGTTTGGCGATTGGGCAGTATTTAAAACCTGATAGTGAGATTGTATTAATTGACTGGGATAGTAGAATCGAAAATGTTGGCCCGAGTATGGATAGGCGGACAACCAAGGAAGACGCGCTTAAGCTAATGCATAGTTGTGGCATGAGGTTTAAGAGAGTTCTAGAGTTGCCGGGCTATCATTATGGCATTATTTTTAGCTTTAAAAAGCCGTAGCCTGTGGACTTGTGGGGCTTAAAAGATTAAAATTAGTTTAAATTAGCAATTAACTAGAGGATTATCTGTGATTACACCATATTTGTATGTTCCGCTATTCGCATGGTTTATTGCCCAGCTTATTAAGACTTTAATAGAAATTATCAAAGGCGACGCTGACGTGCGCTACCTTTATGCTTCTGGCGGAATGCCTTCCGCCCATTCGGCGGTAGTTTGCGCCTTGGCCGGGTATGCTTTTTATCATCAGGGTTTAAATAGCCCCTTATTTGGCGTAACTGCAATTATAGCTGGCATTGTTATGTATGATAGTTTCGGCGTGCGTCGAAGTGCAGGTGAGCAGGCTAATGTCTTAAATAAGTTAATAGCCGAGATGAGCCGTAGCGGCCATTTACGAAAACCCGATGAATATCGACAACTCCGAGAAATACTGGGCCATCAACCACTAGAAGTGATTGTCGGTGCAGTTCTGGGCGCGCTAGTAGCCACCCTCTTTAGTCTTGATCAGCTCTCACCGATTACCAATTGGCTTACTACTGCGCCTGCCCAGTCAGAAGTAACATTAATATTTGGTATTGGGGCTGGGCTGATAGTAGTGTCTTTAGGTATCTTTGCGGCCTACAAAAAGAAAATCAAAAAAGACCGCGAACTCAAAAAAATCAACACCTACTTCCAGCTTTCCAATATCAGCCTGGGACTCCTAATGCTACTCGCAGGCCTACTTGCTAAGGAGTCGATACTGCCCTACGGGCAGCGCTGGCTGGCAGTTACTATCATGGTAATCTGGCTAATTTGTATGCTCATTGCGTTTTGGCGTTTGCTGAATATCCAAAAGGTATCTCGTTTTAATGCATCAGACCAGAACCCCAGTATGCACGCTTGGCTTAAAAAAGCCGGCAAAAAATAAGCTTAACAAGGAGGGTATATAGTGAAAACGACTAAAAAAATTAAACACAGTGTCAAGCACCTTAATCCAATATACAAAGGAATGTTAATTTTTATTGTACTGATAGGCATAGCATTTTTTTTACCAAGCAAGCCGGATACATTGGATGTGGCAACTGTTTTAGGGGCAACTGCGATTTTCTATAGTGTCTTATTGGGTTTTTATATAGCTAGCGCAATGACTAATCTAGCCCGACTTAAGACCTTAACGGCATCTGAAACAGGAGCCCTTATTGCGATTGACAAGATTGTAGAACTATCACTTCCTGCAAAAGTAAAAGAAACAAAAGAAAAAATAGATAGATATTTAGTTAGAAGGTTCCAGTATGAGATAGGGGCTTATGTTGAGCCAACAACGAAGGAGTTTTACTCTATTTTTGATGTACTAAAAGGCGCCCAGGCAAAATCAGACGGTGAAGGGGCCGCTATAAACTATATTGCAGAAGCAATGTACTATATTGCTCAAGCGAGAAGGGAAATTACAATTGCAGGCGCAAAAATAATGACTTCTGCCTCATGGTTATTAATGATAGTACTAACCTTGATTATCGTAATTTCCCTATTCTTGACAAGGGATGGCTCTGCCGTTAGTGCCATAATAGTTTCGTTGCTATCATCTGCAGCAATTCTCTCTCTTTTTATACTTGATGATATTGATGGAAATAAATTTGGAGAGGAGCAATTTGCAATTGATACTTATCAAGATGTCTTTTCAGCAATGGGCCTCTTACATTATTACCCAGAGCATATTTTAATCGGCGGCAGATATAAGCCTTATGTTAAAGAATATAGAACTGGCGAACCAAGCAATATGCATATTGTCCAAGGGAAGAAATAGACAGCATGAATCTAACTTTATTATTAAAAATTTCTTGACATACCTGACAATAACCTGTAATATTTTAAATAGTTTTTGCTTACCAATTAAAGCGGACTGTAAATAAAAACAGCAGACAGTAAATATGTCAGCTGATTTTATTTTGACACAGCGATGCTTTTAAGGGCAAAAGTAACTTGAGAAGTGAATAGTGCTAGAAACAACGACTCGTTAATTTCTTTTTTGGTCACATTTTTTTAAAAAAGTGACAACACAAGATGAAAATCTTCAAATTTTTTGGAGAGTTTGATCCTGGCTCAGGATGAACGCTGGCGGCACGCCTAACACATGCAAGTCGAACGAAAATTTAGATTTTAGATTTTAGATGTTAGAATTTCGATTTATTCGAATCTCTAACATCTATCGTCTAGCTTCTACTTT
>SICO01000007.1 GCA_009691435.1 Candidatus Saccharimonadota bacterium
GATCTCAGGCACCTTCTTGCCCCTAAAATCGTCTGGGCGGGTGTACTGAGGGTACTCTAGGAGTCCTTGGCTAAAAGACTCATCCTGTGGGCTCTGCTTGTCGCCCAAGACGCCCGGTATCAGCCTGACGGCAGCATCGATAATGGTCATGGCTGGTAGTTCACCGCCTGTCAAAACAAAGTCGCCGAGCGAGAGCTCGATATCTACTAGCTCCATAATCCGCTCATCAAAGCCTTCATAGTGCCCACAAATAATAATAACTTCATCGAGTTTGCTGATTTTTTTGGCTATAATTTGGCTAAACTGCTCCCCCCGTGGAGTCATCAGCACAACCTTAGCGTTGGGTAGCTTCTTTTTAGCGAATGCAATAGCATTAAAAATAGGTTCGACCTTTAAGACCATGCCTGCTCCGCCACCGTAGGGAGTATCATCAACCTGCTGGCGTTTGCCTAAGCCAAACTTGCGCAAGTTAATAATTTCAAATTTTACTAACTTATCCTGTTGTGCCTTGTACATCATGCTCGAATTCAATACCGGGCCAAACATCTCATCAAAAAGTGTAATAATAGTAATCTTCATTGCATTTATAATTTGGCTCAAGCGCGATAAGCATTAAGGCTATATATCGACGTCTAAATCCTCAAGACCTTCGCGGGCCTTAGATTTTATATCTTCGGTGTTCATAACTTCAAGCTCAGGCTCTTGTTGTGAGGTAGGTTCGCTGGCAACTTCATTGGTTGGTGCTGGCTCGGCATTGGTAGGCTCAGCATAAGTAGGCTCGGTACTTCTTTGTCTATCCTCACCACCTGGCTCAGTAATTTTTAGGTTAAACCTAGCATCATACTTGGCACCCATAACTCTCAGTAAAGTGCGCAGGGCTTTAGCGGTAGCACCGGCTTTTCCAATAATCTTACCCATATCCTCTGGGTTAACCGTTAGCTCTAGCAAAACTCCTCTTTCGTCGACACTGCGTACAATCTTAACGTCTTCGGGCTTATCAACAATTGATCCAACGATATATTCTAGAAATTCCTGATCTCTTTCGGCCATAATCAATTCTCCTTAATATTTAGATGTACCCTCATTGTAAACAAAAAAGCAGTAATATTCCAGATATTTTATTACTTAGCGGCTGGTTTGCCAAGCTTAGCTTCAGCCTTAGGTTCAGCTTCAGGTTGCGCTACTTTGGCCTCTTCGGGCTTAACTTCGGCTGGTTCGATGGCTTCGGCGACCTTTTCGGTAGCTTCTTTTTGGTTCTCTGCTACGCTGGCTTCTGTGGCGGCGGTTTCTGGAGCATCCACAGACTGCTCATTAGCTTCGCTGGCATCAGCAGATTCCGATGCAACCTCGGCAGCAACTTCTTTCTTAGGTGCTTCCTCAACTTCTTTTTTGGGCTTCTTGAACCTGTCATGGGGCTTGGCCCAATCTGGGGTAGCAACACCTTCGGCTTGGAGTATTCTAATAACTCTATCAGATGGCTGGGCTCCACTAGCTAAATATGTCTCAATAAGTTCTTTATTGAGTTTAACTTCTTTAGTATGAGGGTTAAAAGTGCCTAAGACAGCCAGGTACTTGCTGGTTGCCGAACGGCGCTTGTCAGCTGCTACTATACGATATACTGCTTGCTTTACTCGCCCAACGCGAGATAACCGGATTACTACCATTGTCTCCTTCTTTTACTCTATTTTAAACTTAGTTCGAAAAAACGAATACGCCCTATTCTACCTGTAAAATAGGCTGATTGTCAATATTTATTTGCTCTCTGAGCCAACCGGCAAGGAATCGAGTTGAACGCGGATAATATGTGAATCATTATTATTGCTAGTCGTTACCCCTAAAAGCTCGCTGGCGACAGACATTGTCTCGTGGTTATGCGTCACTACTAGTACCTGTGAATGCTCCGTAATTGTAGTCAGGACCTGCGCAAATTTTTTAGTATTTTGTTCATCCAAAGCAGCATCTACTTCGTCTAAAACGATAAAGGGAGATGGGTTCGCAGCCAGAATACCCGCCAGCAGAGCGACAGATGCCAAAGCCTTTTCGCCGCCAGACAAAGAGGAAATATTCTGGGCTCGCTTACTCGGTAACTGCACCATTATCTCCACGCCATACTCATTATCTTGTTGCTTAAGTTCTAGGCTGGCACTACCCCCGCCAAAAAGGTCCTTAAAAATTCTAGCAAAATTATTATTAATTCTATAAAAACCCTGCTCAAATACCTTTTGCATTTTATCATTGGTACCCTTACTAACTTTCTGTAGATTTATAATTGTTTTCTCTAAATCTGATTTTTGGTTTATTAGGTAACCCAACCTTTCACTTGCTCGCTGGGCGTCTGATGATACTTCGGGGCTGATTTCTGCCAACAAGCCGACCTCGGCTTCAAGTCGACTAATGTAGTCATAATTGATGAGTTTTTTGGTGTCAGCCTGAGCAGCTGTAATATTCTTTATAGCCCACTTATTTTTAAGTTTATCATTAGCGGCTATTTGAGTACCGACTTCGTCTAGAGATACTCTGAAGCTAGTGGCTTCTTGCACAAGCTCAATACTGCGATTAGAGAAAGCCTCGTGTTTTTTATAGTAATCATTATAGCTGGCATCTACCGAGTTATCGGCCAGCCCCACGAGCTCCTGGCGCAAGCTCATAATCTTGGTGTGGAGTGCTTTTTTCTGTTTTTCTTGCCGCTCAAGGCTAGCAGTAATTTGTAGTTTTTGGGTTTTTAATTTACCTCTCTCATTGGCCTTACCAATTTGCTGAAGCTTGGCATTAAGGTCAGAAATTTTTTGTTTAGTAGTAGCTGAGTCTAACTCAATTGCTCTTAGCCTAATAACTTCGCTGGTTTGTAAATCAACTATTTTTTCTCGTTCATCTAAAAACCCAGAAATTATATTTTGAACCTTGCCGACTCTTAATGCCAGCTCCGTAGAATTATCCGCAATGGAGTGTTTGATCATTCTGCGGAGTTTATAAAAAATAATATCTAAATCAGTAATTGTTTTATTGCTCTTAACGCCATCCCGCAGAATATCTACTAAACCCAAGCTATGGTTTAGGTACTGCGTTTTTTGGGACTTTAACAAAGATTTACGAATTACTTCTAGTACTGTTGCTTGGACTTCAATCTTAGCGTCTACGCCACTAACTTTTTTAGAGAGCCTATCAACAACCGCCTCTACTAGTTTTTGGGTTTTATCGTGCATATCTAAGGTTAGGTGTAATAAAGCTATTTCCTCCTGCATAGCCTTTACTACTGGGTCAACAGCAATGATTTGAGAATCAAGATGCTCAGCCTGAAAGATTAGTTTACTGGTAGTTTGCTCAAGCTGATCGTGGTGAGTTTCGAGTTCACCGAGATCTTTTGTAATCTTAATGGTGAGGTGACTACTAGTACGCCCACTATTGGTAGCGTGCTCCTTTTCTAGCTGAGTAAGATTGCCCTGTAATACTTTTTGAGCTCTAAGGTTTTTTGATAGCTGTCCGCTTAATAATGATTTTTGCGTTTGCAGTGAGCTATTATTTTGAACAATATAGCCTCGTCGATAAATTAATAAATCTTTACTTAACTGATTGCGTTTTTTTAATAAATTAGCCTGACTCAATAAAGTATCATGCTGGGGCTGTATTTCAGAAATAATATCGGCTGTTTGGGCCAAGTTTTGCATAATCGATTCTATGCGTTTAGTAGTTTGGTTCTGCTGAATTTCAAATTGTTTAATACCGCTGGCTTCCTCAAACAATTGCTTGCGCTCCTTGCCGGTAGAGAGTATTAGCCTGTCTATCATGCCCTGACCGATCACGGTATAGCTACCAACGCCAAAACCGCTTTTTATTAGTAGCTCTTGGATTGAGTTAAGACTTACCTTCTTGCCATTAAGCAAATAGTTACTTTCGCCACTTCGATATAGACGTCTAGTAATTTCAATCTCGCCTAAATCTATGGGCAGCGTACCGCCGCTATTATCAAGTGTAATCACAACCTCTGCCATACTGGCTCGGGGCTTACCTTCCCCGCCATTATAAATTAAGTCCTCGGATTTTTCAGTGCGTAGGGACTTATTTTTTTGTTCACCAAAAACCCAACGAATAGCATCGGCAATATTGCTTTTACCTGATCCATTGGGCCCTACTATTGCGATTAATCCACCGCCGAAATTAATTTTGACTCGTTTAGCAAAAGACTTAAACCCTGCGAGTTCAATACTACGTAATGTTGCCACCTTAAGCTTCATACTTTTATTGTACTTGGGTGAGGTGGGCTTAGGCAAGAATCAAACCGAAGTAATAATGTTATTAAATTGCTGACCACGAGCCTTATAATCAGTGAACATCCCCCAGCTAGCACAGGCGGGGCTAAGTAGTACTATATCGCCCAGTACTGCCTGGCTGATGCCAGACTTAACTATCAATTTAAAATCATTACCGCTAATATACTCAACATTTGGGATATTATGGCTGGCTAATGTCTCGGCAATTCGTTGTCCAGTCTCAGCGAATGTAATAATTTTTCTAATTGGTCTACCCTTTAAGGTAGTGGCGAGTTTACTAAAATCTGCTTGCTTATCGTACCCGCCTAAAAACAATACGAGCGGTTCGGTAAAGCTCATAACCGCCGCGATAGCAGAAGTAGGGTTGGTAGAAAATGAATCATTATAGTAATTAACGCCATCTTTGTCTAAAACATGCTCGATGTGATAAGGTAGCCCAACGAAATTTTTAATTACTTTTTTAATAGCCTCGGTGTCTTGGGTGTAAGGCCAAACACCACAAATTGCAGCACAAATATTTTGTAGGTTATGCTCCCCGGGTAATTTAACATCTGCAATATCAGCGATAATATGCCCGAAAGCATTAATGCTATGGTTGCTAACCGTAACATCCCCGCCCTTGCCATAACTATATTTTGTTTCTGCTGGGCTCAAGCCAGCAAGTGATTGCGAAACCGCATTCTGACTATAATAAATGGCGATGTCACTGGGTTTTTGAAATTTAAAGATATTGCCTTTGGCAGTATGGTATTCATTGAGACTCTTATGCCAATCTAAATGGTCCTCGGTAACCATTAAACAAACCGCGACGTGGGGGCTGGCTTTTAAATCAAAGAGTTGAAAGCTAGACATTTCAAGTACGACAATATCAGTAGGGTTGATATTACCAAGCTCATCTAGGGCTGGGCTACCGATATTGCCAAGTAAGTGTACACGCCTACCAGTTTCTGCCAAGATATATTCTATTAGTGTTGCGGTAGTGCCTTTGCCTTTGGTGCCAGTAACCCCAATAATGGGTGCTGGGCAAAGTTTCATAAATTCTGCGGTTGGGGTAGTGAGGGTAGTCTTTAATGCTTCATTATCAACTCTAACGCCTGGGCTACGCACCAATAAATCATAACCATACTTATCTAAATCAATAAAAGCAGCGTCGCCTAAAACAGATTTTATGCCCTGCGGTAATTGTTTTTGGGTATCATTATCGTGGACGGTAAGCTCATTATCTAGTTGGCTATAATATTTATAAGCCGATTCGCCCTCCTTACCAAAACCTAAAATTGCAACTTTCATAAGCTAATTATACCCTCTTTTTGATTAATCAGATAAACTAGGTGGTGTATTTTTTGAGTGCGGCCTGCGCGGCGGCTTGCTGGGCGGCTTGCTTGCTGTTGCCGTTACCTTTGCCCCATAATTTTTTATCAAGATAGACCGCAACCTCAAAAATCTTATCATGATCTGGCCCAGATTCAGATACGACTTCATAGCGAGGCGTAGAGCCTTGCTTCTCTTGCGCCACTTCCTGCAAATGACTTTTAGCGTCAATGTGCAACCCAGCCTTTAGAATACCCTCAAGCTTAGTATGAATATTGGTACTAATAAATTTAGCTGCCGCATCGTAACCTTGATCAATATAAATTGCTCCAATAATAGCTTCTACTAAATTTGCCAAAAGTGCCAGGCGAGTTCTCCCGCCACTTTTTGCTTCGCCTCGGCTCATTAATAAAAACTGACCTATTTCTAATTTTTCAGCAAGTTCAGCTAGGCTCTCGGTTTTGACTAGGGCAGCTCGCCAGCTAGTTAGATCGCCCTCCGGCTTAGTTGGGTATTGAGTGTATAAATAATCTGTTACCACTAGTTCTAGTACTGCATCGCCCAAAAACTCTAGCCTTTCATTGTGTCGTTTTACGGTAGAACGATGTTCGTTAAGATAACTACGGTGAGTGCAGGCAGTTTTAATTAAGTCCTCGCTAGCAAAAGTTAGACCTAATATTTTTTCAATTTTTAGTTTATTGAATACCATATGCTTTTTTTATGCGCTTCGCACCCTCCTCTAATAATACTTTGGTTGCCTTATATTCGATAGCCCTTAATGCGGCCTGTTCATCAAACCAACTAACATCTATGATGCCTTCAGACTTTTCTGGCAATAGGGTCTCCTGTAAATCAGTCGATTCTATTAAAAATACAAAGGTGGTCATAAAGATTAATTTACCCTCGGTGCGGTAAAAAAAGTGAATTTTATCGAGTTTATCAATAATTTTAATATTTACCAAGCCAGTTTCCTCGCCTATCTCACGAATTGCGGTTTGCTCTAATGTTTCGCCACTCTCAACATGCCCCTTAGGAATACTCCAACGCCCCTTAATATCCTGCAGAAGTAAGAATTCGAGCTTTGAATTTTTAATACGAAAAATCACACCTCCAGCAGTATACTCTCGTACAGCTTTAGATTTCTGCTTGCTATTATTGCGTTGATTTTTTTGAGGCTTGGTCGTCTTTTTGGAGTTGACCTGCTCGTTTGTCTTCTTTTGGATCATATAGTTCACTCTGCCTAAATATTGTGCCTAAAACACCATTAATAAATTTACTGGAATTGTCCCCGCCAAATTCTTTTGCTAATTCTACTGCCTCATTAATTGCTACCTTAGGGGGAACATCCTTTTTGATAAGAAGCTCATAAATACTCAGTCTTAAAATGGCTTTATCAATCTTGGCAATTTGCTCAATGGGCCATTCGGGAGCAGCAGGTACAATCACGGCGTCAATTTTTGATTGATTTTTCAATACACCTCGCACTAGGTCGTTTACAAAATCAACCTCTTCAATAGCGTCTTTGTAGATCTTGATGTTGCGCTTTAAAATTTCTTCAATATCCGTAGTGAGCTCATCTAATTTGAGACTAATACGAAAATCATACTCATACAAACTTTGTAGAGCTATAATTCTACAAAGATGTCGATTAGAAGCCACATTAGCCCTTTCTGATGCGAGCAAAGCCCATATTGGCTGCTTTATAGACTCGCCTTGGAACTGCCTGACCGCTACTTTTCTCAACTAACAATGAGACTGCTCGCACGCTATCGTGGTTGCGTCTCTGTCCTCTAGTAGATGAAGTGCGGCGTTTTTTAGGTACGGCCATTTTATCTCCTTTTAATTATGGAAGATATATGCAAATAATGCTTGTGCGAAGTACAATACAAAAAATCTTTATTTATTAGATTAGTAAGCCCGCTTGAGCGTTACGAATCTAGATTGCACAGGGCATATCTTCGCGTCTAAGCATAGCAAAAAATAAGCAAAAAAGCAACTCTAGCTGACCACAAAGTTGACAAGCTTACCCGGCACCACGATAACTTTAGAAATCTTAGAATCGCTTAGCATTGTTGCTACTTGTTGGCGTGCCAAGCGCTCTAACTCCTCTTTATTAAAAGCTTGCTTGGAATCAACTATAAATTCACTTCTCAATTTACCATTAAGCTGAACGACAATAGTCTTGGTATTATCAGCGATTAGTGCGGGATTATATTCTGGCCAGGCTTCCAGATGCACGCTACTACGGTTGCCCAAGCGTTCCCAAATTTCTTCTGTAAGGAAGGGGGCAAAGGGTGCTAGTAATTTTACTAGGGTCATAACCATACTGCGCCATTGTTCAGATGAAGCTTGCCCAGCTCGTTTGACATTAGAGCTAAAATTTATAAACTCCATAGTAGAGGCGATGGCTGTATTAAACTTAGAAGCTTGAGTATCTTCGGTAACTTTTTTGATTAGCTTGTGGAGTTTTGCCTCTAGCTCAGCCTCAACCGTAGAATCAAGGTTAGTCTCAATATATTTTGTAGTGCAAAGCTCCCATATTTTATTAATAAACCTATGTGCCCCCTCGAATCGTTTGGGATCCCAGCTCCCGCCTTCATCGTATGGCCCCATGAACATCAAATATACGCGGACTGCATCGGCACCATACTTATCAACATAACTATCTGGGTCTATAATATTACCCTTAGACTTGCTCATTTTATTGCCATCTGGACCTAGCATCATGCCCTGATTAATTAGCTTGGTAAATGGCTCACTGAAGTCTAGGTGGCCAGTAGAGTGCAGAAACTTGGTGATAAACCTGGCATACAATAAGTGCAATACGGCGTGCTCAGCACCACCAATATACTGGTCGACTGGAAGCCACTGCTTAACTGCGACGGGGTCAAAAGGCCCGTCTTGGTAAGATGGGTTGGGGTAGCGCAAAAAATACCAACTACTATCTACGAATGTATCCATAGTGTCTGTTTCACGCTTAGAGTCACCGCCACATTTAGGACACTTAACTTTTTGATAGTCTGGGTTATCAAGTAGTGGGCTACGGCCATCCTTGCCGAATTTTTGTTTTAGTGGCAGCAGTACTGGTAGATCTTTTTCTGGCACAGGCACAGCTCCACAGCTATCACAGTGAATAATCGGTATGGGCGTCCCCCAGTAACGCTGCCTGCTAATGAGCCAATCGCGTAGGCGATACTGCACTTGGGGTTTACCAAGTTTACTCGCTTCGAGCCAAGCTGTTATCGCTGTTTTAGCGCTACCACTATCCATGCCAGAGAAATCTCCAGAATTTATTAGCTTACCCGTTAGTTCGTGGGCTTTATCTTGCACGCTTGCCCCGTCGATAACCTGCACAATCTCTAAGTCAAATTTACGGGCAAATTCGTAGTCTCTCTCATCATGAGCTGGTACTGCCATAATAGCTCCAGTACCATAGCCCATTAATACATATTCACTAACCCAGATTGGGATATTTTGCTTGGTGGCTGGGTTTTGAGCATAACTGCCTGTGAATACGCCCGTCTTGTCTTGCGCCTCCATTCTATCGATATCAGTCTTGTGGCCGGCTTGGTCTAAATATTCTGTCATTGCAGTAAGGTTTTCTTTGGTAGTTAGCTCACGCACCAAGGGGTGCTCTGGCGCAATAACCATAAATGTCGCTCCAAAAATAGTATCTGGCCTAGTGGTATAAACCTCAAGTTTTTTGCTGGCGTCAGTAGTCGCAAAAGTCACTTTAGCACCCTCGCTTTTACCAACCCAATTGCGTTGCATATCCTTAATTCGTTCTGGCCAATCTAGCGTGGTGAGATCATCCAATAACTCATCGACATAATCAGTAATACTAAAATACCACTGCTTTAAATTTTTACGCTCAACCATGGCGCCACACCGCTCGCACCTACCATTTACAACCTGTTCATTTGCTAGCACTGTCTTATCGCTCGGGCACCAATTAACCAAGCCGTCTTTTTGGTAGGCCTTGCCGGCTTTAAATAATTCTAAAAATATCCACTGCGTCCACTTGTAGTACTCTGGCTGGCTAGTATTGAGGGTTTTACTCCAATCGTACATGGCACCTATTTTATTTAATTGACCAGTCATAATCTCAATATTATGGGTAGTCCATTCGTCGGCCATTAGCCCGCGGGCGATGGCGGCATTTTCGGCTGGCAGACCAAAGGCATCGAAGCCGATTGGCTGAAGTACACCTCTGCCGTGCATCTTGCTGTATCTGGCTAGTGTATCGGCTGGTCCAAAATTGTACCAGTGGCCGATGTGCAAGTTACCAGATGGATATGGGAACATCACTAAGTTATATAGCTTACTGCGCGCACTAGGTGGCGTCTGATAGAGATTGCTCTCCTGCCATATTTTATGCCATTTGGCTTCGGTTTTTATTGGGTCATATTTGCTCATATCTTTAATTGTACCAAATTAAACTATCTGGGGGCTAATTGGATACAACAGATAGTGTTTTTAAATTTAAAGTTTTGTTAGCCAACCAGCAAATTCTGTTAGTTCGCCCCGCTGGGCTTGCTTATAACACTTAGATAGTTGAGTAGTCACGGCGCCAATATTGCCGGTACCAATGGGCCTTTTATCAACCGAAAGAATTGGCGTAATATGGGCGGAGCTACCACAGAGAAATGCCTCATCGGCAAGATATAGCTCGGTGCGGTCTACCTGGCGCTGTTGATGCTCAATGCCCAAATAGTTAGCTAATTTTAAAATACTACTACGCGTAATGCCCTCTAGTATATCGGCTGATGGATCAGGGGTAATTAGTTTGCCACCTCGAACAATAAATAAATTAGCCACTGTCCCCTCACTAAGGTGCCCGCTAGTATCTAAACAAATGGCCTCATGGTAGCCATTCCTTAAAGCTTCATTCTTCATTAAGCAAGAATTAACATACTGCCCATTAACTTTTGCTCTAGATGGAACCATATTGTCTGCTACGCGCACCCAGCTACTGACGCAAACATCTACGCCTGTTCGCGGCAAAATCTCACCCATTGGGTAAACATAGGCACTCATTGAGTTTTTAAGGCCATGTATTTTAGTGCCAGCAACGAGCTCATCGATAAATATCGTAACTCTGACTAAAACATCCTCGCTAATACTATTTTTTTTGAGCAATTCCTTCATGATCTGCTCAAACTCATCATAGCTACATTGCTTTGTAAAATCCTCGAAATCCATAATACGAGCCGAATTACACAAACGATTGTAGTGTTCATTAAGCCTAAAAATATTGAGTCGTTGGGTTTTTTTATCCCAGATGGCATTAAAGACCGTATAAATACTCAGGCCATAAAGTACAGGCGAGCTCGCTATGCTTAAATTAGCGTCCTTAAAATCTACCCATTTCCCCCTAAAAAATACTTTGGTTTTTTGATAATCTAAATTTTGCATACAAATTATTTTAACTTCTTTGGCTTAGCTTATCAATAATTTTTTTCCTTACAACCCAAAGGCCTTGCGTTTCTTACGCTTCCAGGATTTATTTTGCCGAACTAAAACCTCCTTAGCATCTAAGCTAGGGTCTAATAGTATTCTCACGGCTTCCTCTAAAAATATGCCGTTTTGCGAACCTTTGACAAGGATGACATCGTTCTTATCGACGATTCGTTTTAAAAAATGTCCGATCTCATAAGGAGATTTAAAAATTTTGATATTGTCTGGGTTCATGCCAGCTTCTTTTGCGCCATTGACCATATGGAGCTCGGCATCCTTGCCTATTACTACTAAAATATCGGCTCTTTTGGCGGCATACTTACCGACCTTATAATGTTCCGGTATTGAGTGTTCGCCTAGCTCATTCATATTTCCAAGTACTGCGATTCGCTTACTGGTAGGCAGGCTAGACAAAACATCTAAAGCAGAGCAAACTGCCTGCGGACTGGCGTTATAACTATCATCGATAATTTTACTACCATTAACACCAGCCAGAAGATTCATGCGCCCATTAATCGCGCCGATACTAGCTAGCCCTTTGGCAATTTTCTGCCCAGACATGCCCATTTGGTTTGCTACCGATGCCGCTATGAGCAAGCTGTAAAGATTATGTTTGCCGATCATTTTAGTTGTTATCTCAAACTCCTCGTTGGGGAGTTTAAGCGTGGCAGTAAAATATCCTTTAGAATTTGTGTTGATATTTAAGAACCTAACATCGCCTTTTGTTAACCCGAAGCCAAAGGTTTTTTTATTTTTTGAAGCGAGCTTGGCAAGTTCAGGCTGATCAGCATTATAGATAATTTCTTTAGCCCCACTGGCGATACGCCAATTATCACGAACTATCTTATCAATACTAAGCATCCGTTCCATATGTACTGGCGCTACTGCAGTTACCACTCCATATTCAGGTTTTATGAAACTCAAGAATTGCAACATATCCTCTACCTCATCGTCAGCCATCTCTAAAACCACAACATCATAAGGATAGTCCCTACTAATGCTTCTAATTTTCTGAAATATCCTGCGCCACGCTATCGGGTCCCAGAGCTGTGCTGGGGCCTTGAGGCCAAAAAAACTCAATGGCAAGCCGATATTAGTATTGTAGCTATCCTCGCTAAACCCCACTTGGTAACCCAAGCCTAAGAGCTTGCCTATAGCCACTTTGGCGCTAGTTTTACCGACACTGCCGGTAACGATAACGATAGATACCGTCTTGGTTTTTAAGAGTTTTTTAACACCCCTAGAAAGCCTGGAAGCAATTACTTTTTTCGGTATTTTTTTCATAGTGCAAATATTCTAGCATGGAATAGCTATTTTTTGCGCCTTTTATTTGCCCTACTAGGATAATGTTTTTTAGACTTAGACTTAGGTCCTTTGAGTTTGCGGTGCCATACTGGTCCGTATTTGTCTGGTGGCAAATAGGCTCTAGCAATGCCAAAGAGTACAAAGCCTGCAGCTATATAATTCAAAAACCTTACCCCCGACCACGCCCCGAAGGATAAAACAAACATTGCTATCCCCATGGGTATACCAGACATACCTATCACATAGTCAACATTTCTGCCTACAAGGGGGAAGAAGTCACCATTGGGGTCAGGCTTATGCTTGCCAGAGGTAACTTCGTAGCCAAACCAAAATAAGAATACTCCGAGCCCAAGTAGTACTAATGCGATTATTTCGCTCATGCTTACTATTATAGCAAATAATCATTAGTTAGTGGGGATAAGCTTATTGGGCGTTAATAAACTGGAAGCGTTTTTGGGCGGCTGGGCTAGAAGCCGTACCTTCTGCTAGACTTTTGGTAATCCAGAAATAAGGATTGGTAGCAATTTCTTTAAAAGCCGTAAAGGTTGGTGCCGTATAGCTAGTTGGAACATTGGCTAAATCTGTCAAGCAAGTTGTTACTGCAGGCAATGTGGTATTAAAACGTTGATCTACCCCAAAGCAATGCCATCCCGTTGTTTGCCCAGAGACCTTAACATCGCCCCAATGAACGGCGACCTTTATCTGCGGGAGGCCCTTATAGTCGCTGACAGCTTGGCGATACCACTCGCCTTTTTTATTGGCGTCCTGAGCGTGTGGCGTCGTACACCCTGGCGAAGTACAGGCGTAATACTCTGAGCTGCCCCATTCGACCACGGTAAGAGGTTTTTTACCCTTAGCTTGTTTTGGTTCTGTTGTACCGTCTAATTTTTTGACATTACCATAACAGGTAGGGTTATTCAGTATCGTACAGGCCTGACCTGTAAAATCTTTAGTTGCCCATTGGTACCAACCCGTATATGACCTTGCAGTACCATCATAGTTTTGGTTTTTGATAACCTGGGCCCAAGTGCGCCAGGAGGTAGGGTTTTCGTTTTTGAAGAAATTATAGGCATCTACGCCATTCCAGTCCGCACATTGGTCGCCCGGATAAAACTTTGCACCGGTGCTTTCATTGCTATGATAATAGTCCGGTATTGCTACAGTCGCGAACTTAGCTTTTGTATTACCCTTGCTCTTAAAGACAAAGTTAAAAGCACAAAACATATCTGCAAAATCCTGTTCGCTTTTACCCTGCGCGGGGTCAATAGTGTCGTTCTCTGGCTCATGGTTGAAAGTAATAAAAAATGGTCCTGGCATTTTTGTCTGGGTATCTACGGCTAACTTTTCAACTTCTAAACGTCTAGCAGAACTAGGGTTGCGCAGGTCGTCAGATACTTGCTTCCAGCTGCCCCAAACCTTCGATGAAGTATGCACCACATAGCCTTTATTGGCATAGCCTATTTCCTCGGCAAAATTATAATTTGTAGTCCAGCTGGAATGAAAAACTCTAACTACATCAAATTGCCTACCTAGTTGAACCTCGGCTGCGATTAATTGAGCGGGGTCTTGGTTCGGCTCATTAGAGCCAAGCAAGATACCGTTGGTAGTGGGGCTACTAAATTGAACTGCGGCATTATTAGAAGCCGTCGTATCGCTGATTTGAGTTGCCGATGAAGCCAATGTACCAGACTCGGCCTCAAGTGCTACGCTATAAGTTGCAGCGCGGGTGGTGAGTACTATGAGTACACCACAAGTAACAAACAAAAAAATAAAAACCAAAGGAACAGCTAGTTTCTCCCTAACATGTGAATTAAGCTTATGAATTAATTTCCTCATATCTACTTATGGTAACACCTACTCAATAGTATGTCTAAGAATCTTATGCTAACAAAGCGCCTCGTGCACCGAACCTTCGGTTCTCACGACTATTCTTCTCTACAAGGAAAAAATCCTACCAAAGTAGGATATTTTGCTTGGTGGAGCATATCGGGTTCGAACCGATGACCTCATCCATGCCATGGATGCGCGCTACCAACTGCGCCAATGCCCCGAATTACGAAGTAATTCGCCTCGAGCTTGTCGAGAGACACTTCTGTTGTAGTTTTTATTTTGTCGAGAAACACTTCTGTTTTCGTGCTTCTTATCGCTTGGGCCATAAGAACCATAAGATTATACAATTCTACCCTGTAAAAATCAATTAAAATATCTTAAAGAGCTGATTGGCTAATGAGGATATTAGTATCAAAATCAAACCCCCAAGTATAAATCCAATGAAAAACCCGAAGCCCAATCTAAAGCCATCTTTGAAAGTGTAGTGGGCTGACTTTTGCACATCCGAGTCTCTAAGTTCTCTTCGAAAAAACTGGTCGGCCCTTTTTTCTCTTTTATCGTGTTCCATAGTTACATTATAAACTATTTTTTGCCATAACTACTACATGCTTGGGGCTTCGCTTAACTATTTTGTAGTTAACATAGTTGGCTTTCATCTGCCGAGCTACCCATGGTTTGATACGAGCTTCCACTACCAACAGCAAAATACCATTAGGGTTCAAGTAATTGGCGCTTTGCCCAATCATATCCTCTACAACTTCTCTACCTCGATGAGTTGGGGGGTTAGAGACAATCATATCGTAATGGTGGCTCTTGGGAACTTCATCGAAACCATGGCTAGTTAGGACCTGCACATTAAATAGCTCGTTGGCCTTGGTATTTTGCTGAGCCATTTTTACTGCAGCTATATCGCTATCGAGTGCAGTGATTTTAGCCTTATGGTTATGGACAGCCAGCCACAACGCAATCGGACCCCAGCCGCAGCCCCAGTCTAATGCTGTGGTGTATTCAAATTTACTTAAACAACTAAGCAATAGCTCTGTACCGATATCTAAGCTTTTTGGGGAAAATAAGTCGGGCTGGGTTTCGAACTTAACGCTGACAGCCGAAACTCTAAAGCTATTCATTAAAAATTCATTTCCTTATCGGCAATTTTAATCTTTGCTACGCCTGCTTTAGCACCAAGACGAACTATCTGACGCATGATGCCCTTGCGCGCTAAAATATGGCGCAACCTTTGGACTGACTGGTATTGATCAGTATTGGTCCTTTTGGCAAACCCCTCTATCTCTGAGCCAGTAACTTCATAGATATTGCCTCGCTTCTTAACGTCCCACATCAAAGAGTCGTCGAGTCGGATAACTGGTATTTCCTCTAGTGGCTGCTCTGATGGCTGAGCTTTAATGGTAGTTAGTTGTTTTTGAGTAGCCCTCAATAGCTCCGCCAGCCCGATCCCTGCCACAGCAGATATGGTATGGATATTTTTTTTAATAGTTTTTGAAGCCTTGACTAGCTCTAGGATTTTGGCCGATACAGCTTGCTTAGGCACAGACTCAATTTTAGATAAAACAATAATCTGCGGACGTGAACTTAAATCTATCTTATAGTTTTTGAGTTCATTCTGGATAGTTATGTAATCTTTGGTTATATTCTCAGATGTAGCATCAATAAGGTGCAATAGTACCTTGGTGCGCTCAACATGTCGCAAAAAATCGTCGCCCAAACCTTTACCGGTGCTAGCTCCCTCTATTAAGCCCGGGATATCGGCCGCCAAAAATGTGTCGTCGTCGATATCGACCACGCCAAGGTTTGGCTCCAGTGTCGTAAAAGGATAATTCGCAATCTTTGGCTTGGCATTAGAAACTACCGCAAGCAAGGTTGATTTGCCGGCATTTGGGAGTCCGACGATACCGACATCAGCCACCAGTTTAAGTTCGAAAATAACTTGTTTTTGCTGGCCTGGTTCGCCTAATTCGGCTATTTTAGGTGCTCGCCTAACAGAGCTAATAAAATGGGCATTGCCAAAACCAGCCCGACCGCCGTGAGCAACAATCGCCTCGTCGCCAGGTTTTTCAAGGTCAGCTAGTACCTTGTCGTCTTCCATGATAACCGTCCCAGGTGGTACATTTAATTCTATATCTTGGCCACTCTTACCGCGCTTTTTATTACTAGCGCCGGGCATACCATCTTCAGCTTGCCAAAGCTTACTAGTTCTATACCTAGCAAGGGTGCTGGTATTGTTGCTAGCGGCAACGACAATATTGCCACCATTGCCACCGTCGCCACCATCTGGGCCACCATTAGCATTACCGCGTGTACGCAGGAAGCTGACGATACCATCGCCACCCTTGCCGGCGGATATTTTTACTTTGACTACATCTGCAAACATAGCTTGACATTATACCATATTAGTTTGATAACTACTATAACTCAAAAACCCCTTAGAATGAGGGGTTTTTGGCGTTTAATAGATGTACAAGAAAGTGCTGGCTGGCAAGTTGGTTCGGTCGTGTCGGACACCAGGACGACCACCATAGTTCATTTCTGAAATATTGACGGTACCGTCGGCGTTAACAGACTCGACATACACAACATGATTCTTAAACTCCCAGCCAATAGCGCCAGCTCGTGGCGCGCTACCGGTGGCATAACCAGCGTATTGAGCGTTGGCATACCAAGTCCAGGCATTGCCCCAGTTGTTAGGTACGTACCTACGGCTCGCTACATACCAAGTACATTGGCCCCAGTAGTAGCTGTTACCATTACCACTCAATCTGGAGTTAGAATAAAATCCAGATCCACTCGAGCTACTCGCAACTCTATTGACATAGCTTGGAGCCGGCGCAGGCTTAACTCCGTCAGGGATAACCAGCTGCATGCCAGCTTCGGGGGCTTTACCTTCGAGGCCGTTGAAGCTTTCGATTAGTGAAGCATTGCTTTGGTATCTGTCTGCCAAAGCCAATATATCGTCTCCAGCCTGAGAGGTGTAGAGAATACCATTAACGGGCAGTATGGTTAGGCTAGCACCGGGTTTAATGCTGTTTTCATCGCTGATATCGTTGGCCCACTTGATGGTGTCGGTTGTAATACCAAACTTAGCCGACAATGAAGACAGCGTATCGCCTTGTTTAGTCTTGTAGGAGATTATCGAGCGGCTTGGGGAGCCTGCTGCAACAACAGAAGACTTGTTGGTCAAAAACTCATCACCTGAAATCGATAATGAACTCACGTTTGTTAAATCTCGAGCTTTTTTAGAAACGTCCTCGGCAATCACACTCTGGGTACTGGTGGCAAGAATAGCTCCTGTAGTAATCATTGAGGTTTGGTCTTTAGTCGATCCAGAACCTCTAATGCTAAGGGCTTCACTGGCATTAATTCGGCCAATACTGACAATAGCTAAAATAGCTAAAATAGCCATAAGATGTGACATGTAGCGGTGTGGTTTGATATTCAATTTATTAAAAGTCGAGCTCTGCGATTTATCGCTAGATGCTTTTGAATTTTCAGTTTTGGGTGAAGCCTGAGCTTCGGCACTGTTTGTTTGAGAAAAGTTCTGTTGCCCCACGCCCACAAAATTTTCTGGGCGCACTTGTAGGGGAAATCCTACTACTTTTCTACTAATAAACTTCTCCTCTGTACCGTTTAGTCGTAACTATCATTGAATGGTACATTAAATAAGACTGCGGTTTATCTGTCCTCACTATTGAGCCGGAGTTTTCGACCGAAATTTATCTCCTTGTAATCTGATAAACTTAACGCAGGTAAATCTAAACAACAAACTTCCACACAAAATACGGATACAGTTCTTATCCTTTAAATTTACGTGGGTTTAGTCTACCAATAGCCATGCAATATGTCAAGTAGTGTATTATGGCTTCATATAAGCTAAATACAGCTATTCTAGGTACTTTTTAATATTTGCCTGATGTTCTTCAAGAGTCATTGCCAATCTGATAGTTCCGTTATTATCGGCTATAAAGAACAAATAGGCAGTTTGGGCTGGGTTTAGGGTAGCCAAAATAGCATCAAGACCAGGATTACAGATGGGACCGAGCGGTAATCCTGCGACTTTATAGGTGTTGTAGGGCGAATCGACCGCTATATCGCTGGCCGAAGTTTCGGATTTGCCAGTGGCGTAATTGACAGTTACGTCACTCTCTAGCTTCATCCCTAGCTTTAAGCGGTTATAAAAGACACTTGCTACCAGTTTACGATCCTCGGTAGTATTGGCCTCTTTTTCAACGATAGAAGCTAGGGTTATAAGGTCATTTAGCTTGCTAGAATGCTGATATTCGGGTGGCAATTTGGGCATAACCACCGAGCCAAAGCTATCAAGCATAGCACTTATCTGATCAGTTGCAGAGGTATTGACGGCAATATTATAGGTAGCTGGGTACAAATAGCCCTCCAGGCTGTTTGGGTTGCTACGGTAGCTCAAAAAAGCCTGTGAGAAGCGGTTGGGTGGGGCTGTAGCGCCAATAAAGTCTTGAGCTGTACCAAAGCCTGCCCTAGCCCACTTTTTGCCCATTTCATCTATTGTAAGGCCTTCCTGAAAAACTACCTTTTTATTGGCTACCTCACCCCTGCCAATCATATCCGTAATTTTAGATAAACTCATTGAGGGACTCAGTGAATAAACACCCGGCAGTAAATGACCCCTAGAAGGACCAAGACGGGCATAAAGGTTAAAAATGGCCGTATTAGCTATTAAGCCCTTTGCCTGCAACTCGAGTGCAATCTTATCAATGCTACTCCCCTCTTGAACAGTAAAAACTAGCTCTGTTTTATCATTTGGGTTTTTGGCAGAATTGACAGCGACTAAAAACCAAGCGGTTAAGCAGGTGGCAAGCAACACCAATGCTAAGGAGATAATAATAATAACTAGCTTGAGCTTAGGGTTAAACTGCTTCTTGGAGGTATCGTTCGAGGATGATACAGGCGGCGTATTGGTCGATGACGTCTCGCTTTTTTGAGCTAAGATTATTGGGGATTCTGGAGTTGGCTTGCTGGGTTGTGAGGGCTTCATCTTGTAGTTCAATCTTATTATTGTAACTCTGGGCGAGCTTTACGGCAAACTGCTCGGCTTTAATGGTCTGCTTAGTACTGTCCCCATCCAGATTACGCGGCCTACCGACAACTATCAAATCGGGCTGATGCAGGCTAAGCAAATTCTTAATGTTTTCCCAAAATACAGCATCATTTTTTAATGTCATAAGTGGCTCAGCCGAAGCTTGGTCGGCAGGTTTGATGGCAAGCCCAATACGAATATCGCCGTAATCAAAAGCTAGAATTGTTTTTTCGTAATCTTGCAATTTAATATCCATAAACTATGGTGTAGTAACTTTTATATCAACTGTAATTCTACCGGCGATTATAGGCATATTCGGCAACAAGCCAGGATTAACTTCTACTTGGGCGCCAGTGATTTGCTCGCCGTTTTTCTTGACAATATCAGCTACTTCCTTCTTGGGTTTGCCAGCAACTTGTTTAGCAATAGCCTGCTTGTCGATAGGGTCACCATAGTAGGCCGAGGTCTTGACATTGAGCTGGAGTTTCTCAGGGCTAAACTGCTTGGTAGTGGTGTAGGTCCCATTTTGCGATCCGTTTTCATAAACCTGTTTATTGCCTTTCAGGTCTATTTGTATCTGACCGTCAAAAAGCTTGTTGACATCGGTCGTTTTGGCGGCGAAGCCAGTATACTTGATTTTTGAAGTGACACTAACTTTATCAGCTTCGGCGTCTTGGGCAACAGAAGTCTTGAATTCTACAAAATCTGCCTGGATTGTCGACTTGAAAAGTTGTAGCTCACTGCCAGCCTTTTTAGACAGCTCGTCGGCAGCTGATTGAGACTGCTCCTCGGCTTGTTTTTTGGCGATGGTGATATCTTCGGCCGAGAGAATGGTAATCGTTTTGGTAGTGCCGCCGCTGGTTTGGCCAGTGGCCTTATAAAACGATGAAAAGCCAGTAAGCGCAAAGTTAGATGCGCCGAGATTATAGCTTTCTCCTAAAGCTGTGGCAGTTATTTGCACATCAATAGTGCTAGAGCAAATAACATCACCCCCACCAGCACTGCCAGCTGGTATCACAACTGCTTGAGCGGTAACAAAGCTTTTGCCAGCGGCAGTCATCCCGCTCCCGGCAGGAAGATTATGGGTGCTTACATCATCGCAGTTTTTTACCGTAACAGTCCCGGTTGCTTTATTACCGACTTCTTTTTTGCCTGTGGCTGTTATTTCAAAAGACGACTCCTTGGTAGTTTCGAGTTTCTGAGCAGCTAGGGTTTGGGCGTTAATGTCTGAAGATGAAGCAGTTGCGTCTAGGATAAAATTAAAATTCAAACTAGTTTTCTTAGAATCTGTCAAAACAACAACTTTGGCTGTTGGTAAAAATATAAGTCCTAATATAACGGCTAAGACAACCCCAGCAATACCAGCCCCTATCCAGATGCGCTTATTGAGTTTGCCATAATTGGGTACTTTTTTATCTTTCTTGGCCCCTTTAGTTGCAGCTGTTTTTTCTTCCTGCTCATCATCCTCGCCATCTAAAGTAATATGTTTGGTTTGAAACCCTTCTTTTGAAGCCTCTTTAGCGCTTTCTTCCTGAGCAGCTTCTTTAGATGGGTCAATCTGAATATTGTCTGGCACGTGGCTGTCTGGCCTATCAATGTCTGGTACGTGGGCCATAGCCTTAACACTTGAAGCCACCGCAATACCGACAAAACCAGCCAAATTTTTAGTAATTTTATCGTTTGTAACTAATACTAATTCTTTTTTAGAATCCTTGGCGGCTTTTTTAAGTAACTTGACATTAACAGAACTTTGTAACAACCCAGAGCGAGAAGGCACTACAATACGAACTTCGGTATCGGTAGACTTTTTAAGTTTCTCGATAGCCTCAGTTATTTCGGTGTCGGCATCCAGATAAAGTACCCCTGGATCACTACTTTTGCTCGGTTCGTTTGACATAGCTGTTATTATACCTCAAGAAGTTTAAGATTAGTATTGCTCACCTACAAATTAACCCACAACCAGCTAACTTTGTGACAAATAAAACACCCCCTAAACTTCAGGGGGTATGGTAGGTGCTAATTTGACACCAGGTGCTATAGGCTTAAGGCGAATAGCCTCGAGGTCGAGCTGGTGGCCTTTGAGGCTCAAGTAGGCCATTGGTAGTGCCAGCACTAGTAGGCCGGTGGCAAGCGAAAAGCCGGCCGTGACCCATGGTATACCGAAGCCCAAAAACCCAACTCCAGACTGCAGCGCAAATTTGGCCTTGCCCCAGATGTTCGAGCCAGCTGGCTCGGCCAATTGGCGATGCCGACATTCTTTATCGACAACTAGGGCAATTATTACCAGCCGCACTTCAAAATAAATTGCCGGTAGTAAAAATATGGCAAAAGCCACGACAGTTTCTTGGGGTACTGTTTGCCACGCCCCAACGACCAAGCATACGACCATCGAAAGATAAAAAAACTTATCGGCCAATGGGTCAATCGCTTTGCCATAGCGGCTGGTGGTCATTAGCCCTCTGGCTAATGCGCCGTCGATGCCGTCGCTTAAAAGTACTAATAGCATTACAGTTAGCCCAATGTAGAGCGATTTTATATCGCGCTGGGTGTAGGCTGGATAAACCATAATAACTACCACGACGACAGATATTGGTAGCCGTATGGTGCTAATTATGTTGGCGAGGTTTTGGACCCACCACTTATGGCGTCTGGGCCAAAGGGCCAATACTACGGGCCGAACACTCCACTCAAAAACTCGACGCGACGAGTCGTTGATAGTGCTAATTGCATTTCTTGGTGAATAGCTAAGCGACATCATTGCCTCCTGGTCGGTTTATTGGCGGATATTGATACTTGAAGGTGCTACCCAGAGACTAGCATAATAATTTTTATTTGTCATTAGCGCTGGTACAAGTGCATAGATAAGCGTTACAATATAGGGGATGAAATTGAAACTGCCTAAATTAAAAAAATCCGAAGGACCGCAATATATTGTATCGCTCGATATTGGTACAGAGTTTGTGAAGGCTCTAATCGGTGAGGTTATTAACAAGACCTCCGAAAAGACTGGCAAAACAATCCAATACGTTGAAATAATCGGGGCTGGCAAAAAACGACAGCGACTTTCTGATATGGCTAATGGGGCTGTTACGGATATTGCTGGGGTGGTCGATAACTGCGATGCAGCTCTGCGAAAGGCCGAGCAAGAAGCCGGTGTGGTGGCCAAAGACGCTATCTTGGGAATAGCTGGCGAACTGGTCAAAGGAGGCACTTCGAGTGTTAGCTATCGGCGTACCAAACCTGAGGTACGGATTGATATGGCTGAGCTACAAGATATTATTAGTAGAATCCAAAAGCGAGCACTAGATAGCGTTCGCAAGCAGCTGCGCTGGGAAACTGGAAGCGACGAGATGGAAGTCAAGCTCGTTAACGCCGCCGTGGTAGATGTCAAAATCGATGGCTACAGAGTGACTAACCCCATAGGGTTTCAGGGCAAAGATGTAACGATTCAGGTTTTTAATGCTTTCGCACCAATGGTTCATCTGGGCGCACTCCAAACTATTGCTTCTGATTTAGATCTAAACTGTATCAACATTGCCGCCGAGCCTTTTGCTGTAGCCAAGAGCGTTGGCGCCGACGACAGCACCGAATTCTCGGCGATTTTTATTGATATCGGTGGTGGTACTAGTGATATCGCGGTTGTTAATAATGGTGGCGTACAAGGCACTCAGATGTTTGCTATTGGTGGTCGAAGCTTTACAAAACGAATCGCCTCAACACTCGGGGTTAGCTTTGATGAAGCCGAAGCTATTAAGCTCAAGTACTCGGCTAACGACCTCGATAGTAAGCGCCACAAAGCTGTCGCCGAGGCCCTAAAAAGTGACATCGAAGTTTGGCTCTCAGGCATCGAGCTTGGCTTGGCCGAATTCGATCAGCTCGATCATTTGCCCCCTCGCATTTTACTTTGTGGCGGCGGCAGTGCCTTACCAGAAATCAAAAAAGCCCTCACGAGTGGCGATTGGTATAAGTCTTCGGCCTTTGCCCGCAAACCAACCGTCGATTTTATTAGTCCCGAAGATGTCAATCGTGTACGCGATAGTACCGGTAAACTCAATAGCCCCCAGGATATCACACCGATGGGGCTGGCTAATTTGGGCCTAGATATTATTGGATCTCAGACGCTAGGCGAGAACATCTTGCAGCGACTGAGCCGAACCCTATCTGTATAGCTCTCTATTCGACGACTGCTTTTATTCGTCGTACACCAGCACTACTAGACTCTTCTTTTATAATCTTGAACTTGCCTATCAGACCAGTGTGCTCAACGTGTGGACCGCCGCATATTTCTTTAGAATAATAATCTCCGCCTGGATCACCAACGGTATAGACCTTGACGGTATCGGGGTATTTCTCGCCAAACGCGCCAAGGGCTCCGATACCGAAGGCATCGTCCTTGCCCATCTCTACAAATGTTACGGGCATGTCTTTATTGATCACGCTATTAACCATATCTTCTACAGCCTTAATTTGCTCGGGTGTCATTTTGTCGCCATGCGAAAAGTCAAAACGCAGGCGTTCGTTGGTGATGTTACTGCCGCGTTGCACGACGTGGTCGCCCAATACATTGCGGAGCGCCTTGTACATTAAGTGCGTAGCGGTGTGATACTTGGTAGTTGTCTCCGAGTGCTCAGCCAGCCCCCCCTTAAACTGCCCCGCGGTAGCTGTTCGGCTACGGTCTTTTTGCTGGAGCATTAATTTATCAAAATCTTTCTTCCAGCTGGTTTGGATTTTGACCCCTTCTTTTTCGGCCTCTTCAATGCTTAGCTCGGCTGGAAAACCGTAAGTATCGAAGAGTGTAAAAACTAGCTTGCCAGTTAGTTCGGTGCGTTGGCCTGTGGGGGTAGGTGGATGCTTACTAAAGTCTAGCTCGCTAGTGCGTTTGGTAAATTCGTGTATGCCACGCTCAAGAGTTTTTCTAAACAAGTTCTCTTCGGTCCTTAAAACCTCAATCATAAGCTGGTTGTTAGTTTGGAGCTCTGGGTAAGTCTGCTGGTACTCATCAATCACAACTTGAGCGACTTCAGTAGTTAGGTTGCTTTCAATGCCGAGCTCGTGACCACGGCGGATAGCGCGCCGCAAAAGCCGGCGCATTACATAGCCTTGGGCGGTATTGCTAGGAACCACGCCGTTGACGGCCATAAATACGGCACTACGCAGGTGGTCGGCTATAACTCGCTTAGCAACTACATGGTCCTCGTACTTTTTACCGGTCAGGTCTTGGAGCTTTTGAATGATGTTCCAGAGTACATCGATTTTAAACATATCTCCGCTATCAATGCTAGCTGCTGCGATACGCTCCAAGCCACCACCAAAGTCGATGTTTTTTTGATCAAGTTCTTTAAAGCTACCGTCTGGTTGCTTTTGGTACTGCATAAAAACTGAATTACCAATTTCCATATACCGTCCGCAATCACAATTTGGGTGGCAATGTGGACCAAAGCTTGGGTCGTGCTCAATATAATCAACCTCATAAAAAACCTCGCTGTCTGGTCCGCCTGGTTCGCCAGCAGGCATATTGGAAGGAACGCCAGCTCTGCTCCACCAGTTCTTTTTAGAATCATAATAAAATATGCGCCCGCCCTGCATACCTTTTTGGTAGCCATCCTCTTCACTGCCAATATCGACTACCTTAGCATCGATACCTTTGGCTTTAAAAAGTCGCTTCCATATTTCAGCAGCTTCTTCATCTTTATCGATTGCGGCATCTTTATCGCCAATAAATGCAGTTACAAAAAGTTTTTTTGGATCGAGCCCAACTTCGCTCGTGAGGAATTCGAAAAACCAATTGAGCTGGTCGCTTTTAAAATAGTCGCCAAGGCTCCAATTACCAAGCATCTCAAAAAAAGTAGTATGGCGATTATCGCCAACATCGTCGATATCCTCAGCCCTAAAGCAAGTCTGGCTATCGACGATGCGAACACCTTCGGGGTGAGTTTCGCCGAGCAAAAATTGTAGCATCGGCTGCATACCACTGCCTGTAAAAAGCGTGGTTGGGTCTTCTTGAGGCACTATCGATGCGCTTGGCACTATGGCGTGCCCTTGGTTTTTGAAGTAATTTAAATATTTTTCGCGAACTTCATGAGTCTTCATGGCTTTATTTTAGCAAATTTTGAGATTAGAGGCGAGCAGGTTAAATCTGCTTAGCTTTTTCAAAAGCTTTCAATAATGAAGCTTTTTGGGTAGTTTGTAAATCAATAACGGGCTTGCTATCAGAGCAATCAGCTTGTGGCTGTTGATATTCTAGTACAAAGGCTTTCAGTACCCTTTGCTTTGGCGCAGTAGGTGCACCACTAGCTAGCTTACTTATTACGCCCAATGGGCCGGTGCCAAGACTACAATACTTGCCGGGGTCACCCTTATCGGCAGCCCAGGCCTTAGATTGTAATGAGCCAGTCGAGAAAAAGGTATCTGTACCATTTACAAAATACTGTAAATCCTTAATGTCATCAGATAATGGTAGTTTATAGCCGAGCTCCTTGACCTCTAGGTAGTTGGTGGTGGAAGCCTCGACGATAACCTTGGCGGTGGCAGTAGCAGCGTCTTCAAGAGTCTTTTTAGTGTCCTCTAAGGATTTTATCTTAGCTTGTTGTTCGTCAATTTTTTTATTATAATTTTGCATTTGCGTATAGCCGTAAACGACCGCCCCAATTAGAGCTAGCAGTAAAACTATACAAAGAATAATCCAAAGTTTTTTCGATTTATCCTGCTTGGGCAACTTAATACTATGCTCTGACGTGTGCATGGCTGCGTGGATATCATCTTTAGGCATTACTATCTCCTCAAATTATTGATTAATTAAAAAAATTATAACATAAGAATAATAGCTATCAAAGTATTGCCAATCTACTTATAGTTGCCGGTCATACCAATATAGATGAGCTTCCATGTTTCGCTAGCCGAAATAAATAGCGGGAACCCACGGCGCCACCATTGCGATTTGCTCCAACGGTCGTCAAAGGCCGAGACTCCTAGTACTTGGTAGCCCTTGCCCAGCACCGACTCGAATGTTTGGTTGGCGCGACGCTGGTGATAGGGGCTGGTTACTAAGATTACTTTGGTGGCAGTTAATGATTGTAATATAGCTTTAGAGTTCACGGCATTTTCGTAAGTATTTTGGCTTTTTTCATCAATATAAATATCTTTGGCTGGTATGCCACTAGCCAGGGCTTGATCGCGCATCGCAAAAGCATTACTTGGGCCGTCGTCTAGAGAAGCACCAGAAAAAATTATATTTGGTGCATAGCCTTGCTTATAGAGGTCAATCCCCTTTTCGGCGCGGCTGGTGGTTTGACCACCGCTAACAACAACTATGGCATCGGCTTTATCAGGATTATCTTGAGGGCTCAAATAAAATCCCACGCCGATGAGTAAAATAAAACCCACTAGCAAGATAGCCAAAATAATTGCCACTAACCACCCGAAAAACTTTTTCATAACAGCTATGATTATACCAGAAACGGTAGTCGGCGAAGGCTTGTAGCCTAAGTAAAACTGACCTACTCTATAACAAAATGCCCTTCATTATGGGTGTTGACGGCAATATTCCAATAAGGTTCATGGTAAACCTCGATCACTCCATCAATAACCTTCTCGAGCAAATCTACGAACTGCTTGGCCTGATAGCCGTCTAGCTCGACAGGCTCATCGACAGTGTCTTCGGGCTTATTAATAACTTCGCCAGATGGTAAGTTAATTATGCCATGAACTGGGTGGGGAGTGGCGTGGTCGGTAGTTTCCTCGACGCTTGTTTCTATTTGACGCTCTATTAACCCCAACGGGCTAATAGTATAAATTGTGCTGGTATCAACCAGTGGCGAATAATCTAATTGTCGGTCCTCGCTACGCGCCGTGTTTTCTCCGCGCACAACCTCGCCGCGCTCAGTATCGATAAAAGTATCCCCGGTTGCATCAAAATACTCCGAATCAGCATTGCTGTCGCTTGTTTTGCTCCAGGGGCTAGAGGAATTCAGTATTTTAGATAAAATAATCTCAATCTGATCAGATTCAAAATTCTGAAATGCTTGGTTGGCGCGCTCCTCGGAAATATCCATACCTTTAGCGCGCTCATCTAAAAAATTGCTGCGGGCTTGAGCTAGTTTTGCGAGTAAATCCTTGAAGCGCCCAGCTTGTTCAATAGGATTTGGCTCAATTGGTGGTCCTGGCTCGGTATTCATGAATACTATTTTAGCTTAAAAAGCGCTTTTGCGTTAGTGGTAGTTGAGTTTATAAGCTCAGGGTATTGCTCGCCCCGTAACTCAGCCAAAAACTCGCCAGAGTATTTTACGAAGCTCGGCTCGTTACGTTTACCGCGGAACGGAATTGGCGAGAGGTACGGGCAATCTGTTTCTAACAACAGCTTATTGGCAGGGATAATCTTGGCGGCCTCGAGCTGAGCTTGGTCTTTGGTAAAAGTCATAATGCCATTTAGCCCGAAGAATAAATCGTACCCTAGGGCTTGCTCAACTTCTGCGGTAGTACCAGTAAAGCTATGAATAACACCGCGCACTTTTGGGTAGTTTCCCAGTGTCGCAAAAAAATCTTGCCAGCCGTCTCGAACATGAAACACTAGCGGCAGCTCGAGCTCCTTTGCTAGTTGCAGCTGAAACTCTAGCGCCTCAAGCTGCTGGGCTTTGGGCGAGTTGTTGCGGTAGTAGTCGAGCCCACATTCGCCTATCGCGACTAGCGCACCGCGGTACTTACTATCGCTGGCCAGTTGCTTAATTGCTTTTAGGCCGTCGCTACCTAGGCTAGCCTCGTGGGGGTGAATGCCGGCCGTGGCGTAGAGCTTAATGCCATGAGCCAGAGCTATGACATCAGTGTTCATTACAAACTCTAGAGCCTTGAGTGAGTCTTGAGGCGTGGTGCCGACCGTAATAATAGCGCCTACTTGGCTGGCGTGGGCATTACTAAATACATCGGCGAGGTCGCCTTCGAAATCGTCAAAATGAATGTGAGCGTGGGTATCAATTAGCATTAGTATATGTATTATACCTTTTAGCCCTGAGGAGTCGCAACAATAACTTTGCGGCCGTCGTTCTGGCCTTCACGCGTGCAACTATACAAAGTAAGCTTAGAAATTTTGCTAGCTAGCTCGATGGTGGTTTCGCTAGGCTTAACGGTGCGCTTTTCGCTCACCTTGTAACTATACCTTTTGCCTTGCCAGTCTATAAATATATCGTCGCTCAGCTCGAGCTTGTCGATATTATATAGTACAGACTGTTTTGAAACCTGCTGAGGTAGCAAAGCAAACACATAACGGTGGGCAGATAATATGAAGTTACCACCCTGCTCTGGATTGCCACTCACTGGACAACGGACCTGAAATAAAGGCCCAAGCTTCACCATCACTGGCCCCATTATAAAAAGGCCGAATAT
>SICO01000008.1 GCA_009691435.1 Candidatus Saccharimonadota bacterium
TAATATATCTTAGCACAAATGGTTTTAATACGATTATTTTAGATTGAATATTTATTGACAGGCAGAACAAATGGAGCATATCAAGCGCATTGTCGATATGAAACAGCTCATTACCATGCCGCCAATGAACCGCTAATTAAAATTGCCGACCATTGTTGAGTATTATTATGCCATGGCAAATATCGGTTACAACTGGACTATTGTTCTAATTATCATTCCAAATTGGGTTGCCACCGCCGCAGTTATGACTTGGGCGGCCTCGAAGCGAAGCGAAGCTAGCTGTAGCCATAGGCCCCATAGCAGATACTGCTAGCCAAGAACAAGAGAGTGGCCTGGGTTTAGTACGGTGGGAAATTCCAGGAGACTGATGCTGGGCTACCTATTATGAATCCGCCAAGCGATTGCCAGCCCGACCAGTTAGGGCGGTTAAACTGTTTATGGTATACGGCATTGCCACTACCTCGAGCAAAGACATCGAGACGTAAGGATCCACGAGAGGATGCAGAGGGGGCGCTGGTTATGGCTCCGCCAAGTGATTCCCAATCTGACCAATTAGGTCTACTGTACCATTTATGATAGAGCTTGTTGTCGGTGCCTCGAGTAAATAAATCAATGCGCCCAGGTCCCCACGAAACCGCACTTGGGCTATCTTTCGTGGTCCCGCCAAGCGACTGCCAGCCCGACCAGCCACCGCCATAGCGAGTGTAGTATTTATGGTATATGGCGTCGCCATCACCTCGAGCAAAGACATCGAGAAGATTGTAGTCCGAGCTTGAGATTGCTGGGTCAGAATAGATGGCGCCTTCGTTGAATGTCACCCAGCCACTCCAGCTAGTACCATCGAACCACTTGTGCATCAACCTGTTGCTACTAGACCTGGCCACCACATCGATACGTCGGTCACCCCAAGAGACAGCGCTCGGGCTAGAAGCGATGATGCCATCGGTGAATGTCTCCCAGCCACTCCAGCTAGTACCGTTCCACCATTTGTGAATCAAATAGCCGGCCGAGTTTTTGGCGAACACATCTAGACGACCAACGCCCCAAGACGAAACGGTTGGCGAGGAGGCTAATAACGTGTCGCCGAGGGAGTTCCAGCCAGCAAGAGACGGATACCATTTATCGACGCTAAACGCTTTGTGGTAGAGTTTGTTGTCGCCGCCACGCGCAAATGTATCGATACGGTCTGGAACCACTGCTGGTTGCTGTATATCCCAACCGCCAGTGCAGGTCCCACAATCAGCGTAGGCTTGTACCGAGTAGATACGATCATTTGCACCTTTCGCTGAACCAAATCCGACTGCGGTAAATTCGGGTCTCACTATGTTTAGGTAGTGGCCTGGGCTCTGTTTATAAGCCTCCATATTATCAATTGAAGCTTTTCGCCATCCGTATTGAGCAACCGTAACACCAACGTTCTCGCCTAATTTCCTCCAATCACCAGCACATGCGTATTCTGTGGCAATATTGGGATTATGCGAAACACTACCTTTTTTGGCCATGGCCTCAGCCCAAGCTTGAGCTTTGATCTGAAGGCAATTGCTCAATTTCAGATTTTTTTGACCATTTATTGCTCTCTCGTAGTTCACCCTCGATAGCTGATCGGCAGCGAAGTAAGGAGACCAGGTTTCGGCAAGGGCAATGTATGCTATAAACAAACCAGAGCCAACAATTGCAATTATAAAAGCAGCAAGCCGTAGCTTGCCGCTTTTATAAAACCTATTTTTAGCAGTAGTTGGTTTATAAAACTTGCGTCTAGAGTTGTTTTTATTGTTTGTGTTTTTTGACTTTTTTATGTTCATAGCTAATCATAATTTAAGATTAAACATTAGTATAATGATTTGCATCTTTAACGTCAACTTATTGTCATTGATGACCGTCAACATAGATAATATAAGCTGTCGGCAACGCTCAAATAATTGAGCGTATGCGCTTAGTAGGCTTTTGTTGCGCCGTCTTGTATTGCTTTTTCGGCATTGTCTTTAGACATCATCGCGCAAACCGTTGTTCCGCATTTCTCGTGTTTGCCTTTGGCCATGTAACCACCTCTTTTGGTCTGGTGAATCTCTGGTGCTGATAACTCGACGCCCTTTTCCTTACATTTAACGCAGTATCCTGTAATCATCGCTGTATCTCCTTCATTTGATTATTTAATAACATTCTGAATTATAACGCTTTTTTAGAGTATTATCTAGACTAAGGCAATTAAAGCACATTTACAAAGTAATTATTATTAGTAAATTCGTGCCTGGGGAGGAAGGATTCCCGCCAGAGGAAGAAGGATGGCGGCTTGCGGCTTCTCCCTGCGGTGCTCGGTAAAAGCTCAAGTAAACTTGGCTTTTGACCTGCGCTCCTCGTACACCGAACCTTGGGTTTCGAACCCTAGCTACCAAACAAATAAAAAATACCCGAGGCAAGCTCAGGTATTTTTGATTTTTCTATCATCAATTTTAAAATTACCAGAAGTACCCTCGATCCTTTGCTTTTTGAAACTATCGTAGGGTTGACTTTTAAGTTATTTTATGCTAGTATATACAATGAAATTAGGAGAATTTTGGCATGAAGAATATAGTAAAGAAATCATTTATAACAGCCTTGTTACTAGCATTGCTCATTATGCCTATACAGGCAGTGGCCAGTGATGTGGATCAGCCCCGTTACAGTTCTAAACGACACAGTGACACCACCATACATATTAAATTCGCTGAAGACAACGAAGTCTCATTGACCAACGGTCAGTTTGTGAGTGATGTGGGTGCTGATATGCACCAGGTAAATGCGAAGTTTAATTCGCTTAAGATTGCCAAAAAGACACGGTTATTTACGGCAAGCCCAGAATCAATAACTGCTCAACGTACGAACCTAAAGAAAAAGGTCGGTGGTGCCAATGTTCCTAACCTTAATAATTACTTCCGCATTGAGTTAAATGCTAACGAAGACATCGACAGTGCTTTAGCGCTTATCAAGGAGCTACCCGGCGTGAGCGAGGCCTACGCCGAACCTTTGGCAGCCCCCCCTCCAATCAGCCCAGATTATAGCCCTAGCCAAACGCACTTTAACGCTGCACCACAAGGCATGGAAATTGCTGCAGCGAGTAATTACCCCGGTGCCCTTGGAGATAGAACTAAGATTGCTGATTTGGAATACAGTTGGAATACCTCTCACGAAGACCTAATCGATAGTCGTCAAGCCGATACCAAGATTACTAACGGTACCGCAAAGGATCCATTCAGTGATACAAACCATGGTACCGCGGCAATCGGCTTATTCAATGGTGACCGGAACGGCTATGGAGTGAACGGAATAATTCCAAATGCCAAGCTACATCTAGTCAATACATCCAGCACGGAACGTGGTTGGGACGTCGCAAATGCTATCAGCGTTGCGCAGACCAAGCTTGTAGGTGGTGACGTTATACTTATTGAACAGCAAGCATATGGCCCGACTGGTCACGGGTATGTTCCCGTAGAGTGGATACCTGCCGTCTATGATGCTATCAAAATTGCAACCCAGAGTGGTATCAATGTTATTGAACCAGCAGCCAACGGTAGCGAAAACTTAGATGACACCATTTATGGAACTTCATTCCCTTCGGGAAAACCTGATTCAGGCGCTATCATTATAGGCGCAGGCGCGGCGTGTGGCGGTACTAGTATCCACTCACGAATGTCATTTTCTAACTACGGGCGGCGCGTCAATGTACAAGGATATGGCGAGTGTGTTACCACCAGCGGGTACGGCGTCCTTAACAACATCGCTGGTCAAAACGCTTGGTATACCAACTCTTACAACGGCACCTCTTCTGCTTCTGCTTTAGTAGCAGCAGTAGTCGGCTCGCTGTCGAGCGCTTACGAATATCAGAATAATAGTGTCCTGACCCCCCTGCAAATACGCAACCTATTGATACAAACAGGTACCGCTCAAAGCACTAGTACCAATCCTGGTAATATTGGACCACTGCCAAACTTAAATGCCGCAATCCTGAGCTTCTTTATCGGTAGTACACCCGACACCACCGCGCCAACCGCACCCACTAATTTGGTTGCTAGCCTGAAAACCCAGACATCAGCTGCACTGAGCTGGAAAGCTTCGACTGACAACTCAGGCCAGGTCACTTACAAGGTGTATCGCAATAATGTATTGGTGGCTACTACGACCAATTTGAATTGGACCGATATTGGGCTAGCAAGGAAAACCTCATACACCTATAAGGTTCTAGCAGTAGACCCTACGGGCAATGTGTCTGCAAGCAGTAATACCGTCTCTATCCAAACCCGTTAATATCATTCCATATTAGTGTATTCTATATCGGATACGTCGTAGTGACCATAGACATACTTGTTAGTAGTTACATATCCGGCTACAAATATTGCTGACAATACCGCACACAGAATTCCAAAAGTTTTTTTACGACCGCTGATCTTTTGCATTTAATTTAAGTCTATATCGTCGCGCCAAGAAACTAAACTAGCCCGAACCTTGTTAATTAAGTTCGGCCAGTTATTGAACTTGGCAAGCAGTTTTTTGGGCTAGTATTCACTTAGATAGAATGTAGTCTGCAAAAGCATTCATGTGGTCTAGGCATTCTTTGCGTAGTCGTTGCTGTTTGGATATAGCCATAGAAGGCATGATACTTGAGATGCTGTGCTGAAGGCGGAATGTTGATTCAGGGAAGTCCTGAATAGATAGTATAAAGGGAAACGGTGTGGGGTTAGAAGTATAGTAATCTTCAAGAAGATTACACATTTTTTGTGCCATTAGGGCATTTCTGCGATTGGTATCTGCGACTTTGGCATCATCCATATTATTAACATAGAGTCTCTTATAACCATCAGACCCAGCTATAATAACATATTGCTTGGAGCCTTCGTTGACAAAGGCGCTTAGTCCGGAGTGATCTCCAACCACATGTTTCTCGGCTACTTTTTCTAAGTCGCTTCTAAAATTCTCGAGGAATTTAGGGGTGTGCTGCAGGTCGCCTGTGAATTGCTCTTCACCAATGTTTATCCAGGGGTAGGGCAGGCCGTGGTCAAAGTGTCCCGCACACGAAGCTGTAGTAACAAAGCCAGCGGCATTGAGTGCGGCAACTGCATGTCGTATTTCGTCATCTAACCCCTTGCCCATACCATCAGCTGTCTTAGCTAGTCTTTTAAGTGCTGCTTCGTATTTAGTATTCATATCTGCAATTATAACAAAAAAGGACCCTTTCGGGTAACCTTTGGTGTCCATCCTGGCTGGGGAGGAAGGATTCCCGCCAGAGGCGGATAGACTTCTCATCCTACTCACTAACTATTCAAAAAACCGGCACTTTGTACCGGTCCTTTGAATGGCTGGGGAGGAAGGATTCCCGCCAGAGGCGGATAGACTTCTCATCCTACTCACTAACTATTCAAAAAACCGGCACTTTGTACCGGTCCTTTGAATGGCTGGGGAGGAAGGATTCGAACCTTCGATCTCCTGCTCCAGAGGCAGGCGCCTTACCGCTTGGCCACTCCCCATTGTCCTATTTGTTTATTTTATCAAGCATCTCTCTACCTTTGCCAGACTTCAGGAACTTTTCCCTGATCATAGCTTCGGATCTGGACCCGTACCTCTCTTGATACACAAGCCCCCAAGGGCCACGGTTTTTGGTGTATTTCGACATGCCATTATTATGGTCACAAACTCTTTTGGCCAAATTTGCTGTTTGGCCGATATAGCGTTTGCCGGTTGATTTACTTTTTAATACATATACCGCATACATAATATATTGCGCCTTATCCGCCTTAGGTCTCAGATGCGCCCCGGGCGTGCGGACCACTCCCCATCGTCACAGCAAAGCTTTAATTTTATAAATTAATTACCAAAGACCAGTGTATTTTAGCAAATTATGACCGATATTTCCAGATATAGCTGGTATCGCCCACAGCTAGCCACCAGCCATAAAAATAAAATAAGCTTCCGCGCGAGGGTTTGACCCCGCGCAGAAGCTTATTAGTAACTAGTATCCTGAGCTTCAAGTTCGTCCAGAGTACGTTCGATGTATTGATGGAATTGGCTATGCCAAATTACCAGCAAATGCCCAGCGTAGCCATGAACTAGCTGCACTTCTGGGCTCCGTTTGAATCCGACTCGGCCTAGTAGGCCGTGTATGATACTCGGAGCAAGCACTACATTGCGGGCGCCATGAATCGAGGAAGCGAACCATGGCACTACGAACTCATCGAAGACGGTAAAGAGCGAGTGGATTCGCTCTTGGTCGTAGTTGAGGGCTCGCAGATTATGCAGATGAAGCGAATGAGATTTCATATCTCGAGTAGCTGGTATCCAGCGGCTGATGCTGGCAAGTCGAGTTCCATGGTGCGGGGTAGCAAAATTAAATATTGCCAGTACGCTGTCGGGGTGTCTGGACGCCAAATCTAGCGCATGTACACCACCTTGGCTATGACCAACTAAAATATAGCGCGCGTCAGTCTCCGCATTAAAAATCGACTCGTCGAGTAAGTTGGCTGCATCGTCGAGCGAACTCAAGCCCCACGACGGCAAGCCAACTACCTTAACCTCGTAGCCGCGAGCCTTAAAGATATCGGCCAAGGGGCCATAAACAAACTGCAGCTTCTGGGGTACAAAAGTGCCCATCAGAATTACCACAGTTGTGTTTTGTAATGGATTTGCTGATATGGCAGGCATTTGTACCCTCCTTTTTTGATATTTTGAATGTTCGAGCTGTCATTTTTATCAACAAGCTATACCGCTATCGTACTCTCTTAAAAATTAAAAAACTAGCTTAAGGTTCGTTTGGGTGACTAGAGAATACCGATGGGGTATAAATATCACCACTCATTTTATAAGTGCTGTTATAATTGGTAGCTATGAAGATTGGCGTGTTTGACTCAGGCTTGGGCGGGCTGGTAATAGCGTATTCTTTGGTATCTAAGATGCCACAGTACGATTATATATATCTGGGTGATACCGACAGAGCTCCTTACGGCAATAGACCAGAACGAGAAATACTAGAATACACCAGCCAGGGCGTAGAAGCGCTCTTTAAAAAAGGCTGTAAGCTTGTGATTGTAGCCTGCAATAGTGCATCGGCCGATGCCCTTCGGGTGATACAACGTCAGCACCTGAAGGCTTGGCCTGGCTGCAATACGCTTGGAGTACTGATACCATCTGCCGAGCAGGCTGTAATTAGCGGACAACGAATTGGCGTAATTTGTACCCAAGCCACAGCCGATTCGGGAGCTTTTACAAGGGAAATACACAAACTTTCGGCCACAGCCGAGGTTTTTCATAAAGCCACCCCGCGTTTGGTTGATAATATCGAAAGTGGTCAGATGCTATTGGCCAAACACAACTTACAACAATACCTAAAGGCTTTTTCGGGGCACAATATCGACACTCTGGTGCTGGGCTGTACGCACTACCCACTACTAAAAAAAGAAATTAGAGGCTTCTTGGGCGATGCGGTAAATGTCATTAGCCAAGACGAAATTGTGCCAGCCAAACTCCAAGATTATTTGACACGCCACAAAGAGATAGCTAGCGATTTGTCGACCGGCAGCAATATAGAGTTTTTTGCAACTAAAATAACACCGACTATTAAAAAATTGGCTTGCCAACTATTTTCTAAATCCGTTCTCATGGAACAGATTTATGTAGTTGGCCCGTCGGCGAGGCATTAATATGCTTAAATATCCATAATCCACAGCATATCGCTGCTTTTTACTTGATGATTCGAAGAGGGTGATATAAAATAAATCACATCCTTTCTGCAGGCCGACAAGGGGGTAAGAAGTGAGTATATCGTCAGGCGATGAGATCTCTATCGGATGGGTTAGTTCCTACGAAACATCACTTAGCTATGAGTGTCAAATATATATAGAGTGCTACGGCAGCGTTGTGCATCAGCAGAGCTACCCAATAGTAGCCCTAATGAGTAACCTCAAATCGCGTATCCATATGGTTGTATCCAATGGTAACGCTTTTTTGCGCGAAGGTGGCTGGCAGCAGGTGGTAATAGTTGGCGAAGTCGAGATGCATGATTTTGTATTAAGCATCATGACAGGCTCGGTGCGTATGAACCACCAGCAAGCCGAGCAGGTAGTATTTGCCGTCGCCGAATCGCTCGAGCAAGGCTGCCATAATAATTTATCTGATCCGCGGATGAATTAAATTTTTTAAAAAAAAGCTTTATTTAATAGCTTCAGCTGTAAATGCTGGGCTATTTTTTTTATGTTAAAATAACAGCTATGGATCAAAAAATAGATCGCCCGCTCGAGCTTGTTTTGGTGCGCCATGCCGAATCGACTCGCAACAAAGTAAAAAAAGATGAAAGTTTTTTTGCTGACGAGTTCGCGCGCAATAAGGTTCGCGGTATAGCCGACGAAGAAGTCCCGCTGACTGAAGCTGGCAAAGCTCAGGCTAGGATTACTGGCCACATCCTCAAGCAGAGCTTTGGCAGCTTCGACTACATTTACCATTCTGGTTACCAGAGAACCATCCAGACCGTCGATGAAATATTAAAAAACTACACCAGCCTAGAGATTGAGCGAATGAAAATTAGAACCAGCACCTTTGTTCGCGAGCGAGATGCCGGCTACGCCTATGATATGACCGAAGCAGAGGCCAAGATTAACTTCCCATGGATGGAGGAATACTGGAAAACATTTGGAGGCTATTTTGCAGTTCCACCCGGTGGCGAGAGCTTGGCCCAGGTAACCCAGCGAGTTTATTTGTTTTTAGACACTGTCTTTAGAGATCGGGCTGGCCAAAAGGTGCTGGTGGTTACACATGCTGGTGCAATCCGTAGCTTTAGATTTATTTTAGAACAATGGAATTACGAGCAGGCCCTAAAATTTACAACTCAACAAAAGCCGCTTAATTGTGGCGTTACAATTTATGAATACGACAAGCACCAGCACCACCTAAAACTCAAGGCTTACAACACTACTTATTATTAGATTGGCCGGTATTTTTATGGGTTGTCTTTTTGTCTGATTTAGATTTGAGTTTATTTAAGGCCTTCTGCTTGCCAGACTCATAACGGTCTTTGGCTTTTTGTAGCAAATCGCGAGCCCAAATGTATTCAGTGGCCAAAACAGTCAGGCCTATAATAATTGTGAGCAGCCCCGGCCCAGGCGCAACTAGCATAATCATCCCACCTAGGATAATTACTAATCCCAGTAGAGTCACTAACGCGCGTCTAGTATGTCGTTTGATTATTTCCATATACTCTAAAAACCATTGTACATAAAAAACCCCTCCTGCGATATACGCAGAAGGGGGTATAGGGTGGAGTCTAGTCTAGTCTAGTGCTGGGCTGGGCTGTAGGGTTGCCGTTGCTACTGTGTTGAAGCAGCTCATCTAGCAGCTTGCCCGGTTCTTGCCCTTGCTTGGCCAAGATCATCAATTCTTTGATGCGGTGGGGCTCAATTGCACCAATATCTAGCTTGTGCTGAGCACACTTCAGGAAATGGCGATGTTGGACCGAACTGTTTTTGGGCTCGAGGCTGGCTTCCATGATGTCGACCTTTGCTTCGGCGACTTCTTTTTGCCGTTTATCACGTTCGATATTTCCTATCGGCCGCTTCTTACTGGAAAAGTCCCAGAATTCCAATATCGACTTGCTATTCAAGCTTGCTCCTCACGTAGGTACTACAACGGACAGGACATATATCATAGCAGCTAAAATCGGCTTAGTCAAGCTTATTTTATGTCACACCAAAGATATTATTAGTCGCACATAACCTGTATTATAGAGTTAATGCCTAAAAACTTTAGCTTAAACTTTCCATACTATAATCTCGTTTTTGTGCTCTTTGCGCTATTGGGTTGCTTAGTGCTGGCTATTGCTGGCCAGCCCAACCTAGCGCAAGTTGGCGTTGTGGTGGTTTCGGTTATTGCAATCATCCCGAGCGTTCGAGATATGATAAAAACCTTACGCTCAGGGCAAGTCGGAATCGACGTCATCGCTCTCGCTGCTATCGGGTCCTCGCTACTACTGGGCCAATACCTGGCCGCCGCTGTGATAGTTGTGATGCTCACCGGCGGCGAGGCACTTGAGGCTTTTGCCAAGAACCGTGCGCGTCACGAGCTCGATAGCCTGCTCAAACGCAAGCCCACCACGGCCCACCTCATTACAGAAAACGGCACCAGCGAAATAGCGGTCTCGAAAGTTCGGGTAGGAAACGCTATTTTGCTAAAACCCGGCGATATGATCCCAGTTGATGGCAAGATATACAAAGGCACTACGTCGGTTGACGAATCGGCCATTACCGGAGAGAGCCTACCGGAAAATAAGAAATCGGGCGATGCTGTTTTGGCTGGTTCAATCAACCTTGACGGCGTAGTTGAAATTAGCGCCACCCACATCAGTAAAGATAGTCAGTACGAGCAAATAATTAGGCTAGTTAGCGAGGCTTCTACCAAGAAGTCTCCTTTGGTGCGGCTGGCCGACGCTTACAGCCTACCTTTTACCGTTGTTACTTTTGTGCTGGCTGGCCTAGCTTGGGCAATTAGTGGCGATCCCGTCCGAGCATTATCGGTGCTGGTAGTAGCTACACCTTGCCCCTTACTAATTGCCACACCAGTAGCGATTGTTTCTGGTATGAGCCGAGCTGCAAGTAGGGGTGTGATCATCAAAAGCGGTGGCGTACTTGAGCAGCTGAGTCGCCTTAAGACCGTCGCCTTCGATAAGACAGGCACCCTCACTCAGGGCAAGCCAACCGTGCAAGATATTGAGCCTTGCGAGATAACTAAAGAAGAGCTACTGAAAATAGCCGCCAGTGTCGAGAGCCTTTCGACGCACACCCTAGCACAAGTCGTGGTCACTGCAGCCAAACAGCGCAAAATAGTACTGTATGAAGTAACACGCTCCAAGGAGGTTCCGGGCAAAGGAATATCGGCAGTCGTTAAAGGCCAAAAAGTTTTGGTTGGTAGTTTTGAGTTTTTAAAATCGAGCGGAGTAGATACCTTTAGCCCTGTCTGCGTTGGCCATAGTGGGCACCAAAATACAGCACTATTTGTAGCTCGCGACGATAAGTATATCGGCTCGATTACATTTGTCGATCCGCTGCGAGCGGAAGCCAAAGCCACCATCAAAAGCCTAAAAGAAATGGGTGTGGATAAGTTTATTATTCTGACAGGCGACCGAAAGCAGGTCGGCGAGCATATTGCTGGCCAGCTCGGCATAGACGATGTCCATAGCCAGCTGCTACCCGAGCAAAAAGTCCAATTATTATTAGACGAAAAGAAAACCCATAGCCCAGTCGCTATGGTGGGAGATGGCATCAACGATGCTCCCGTGCTGGCAGCTTCGGATGTTGGCATCGCCTTGGGTGCCAAAGGCTCGACAGCAGCCTCAGAAGCAGCTGATGCAGTCATTATGCCAGACGACCTCGGCCGTCTGCCCGAGCTAGTGGCGATATCAAAAAGGTCCGTAACTATTGCCAAGCAGAGTATTTTTACAGGCATCGGACTGAGCTCGGTACTGATGGTCTTGGCATTATTTGGGTTTATTGTCCCCGTGGTTGGGGCATTGATGCAAGAAGCGATCGATGCCGTAGTAATCTTAAACGCCCTGAGGGCTCGCTTTAGGCCTAGAGCTTGAATCTGAATCCGGATCCGAATCCCACCTTGCAACATCAACGCATCTATTAGATACTAATAGCTATGAAACTATCCAAGCTATTTACTAAAACAAGTAAAAACATTTCGGCTCAGACTGAATCTATTAATGCCAAACTATTAATCAGGGCCGGCTATATTTATCAAGAAATGGCCGGAGTTTATGCCTTTTTGCCGTTGGGTATGAAGGTTATTAAAAATATCGAAAGTATTGTTCGAGCAGAAATCGATAAAATCGGTGAAGAACTTTTGTTGCCGTCGCTCTCAGGAAAGGACCGTTGGCATGCCACTAATCGCCACGATAGCATCGATGTCTTGATGAGCACTAAGCCAGCCAACGAAAAGGCTTTGGCAAAAAGCAATACCGAATATATCCTGAACCCAACCCACGAAGACATCATAACTCCGCTAGCCAAGCACTTCCGCACTAGCTACAAGGATTTTCCATTTGCCCTGTATCAAATACAAACCAAGTTTCGTAATGAGCCAAGAGCCAAATCTGGGCTACTAAGAGGCAGGGAATTTATTATGAAAGATCTATATAGTTTCCACACCAGCGAAGCCGACCTCAATGATTTTTATGAAACTGCCAAGGCTAGTTATGTCACCATCTATGACAAGCTCGGCATTGGCGATGATACCTATGTTACGCTGGCTTCGGGCGGCGATTTTACCTCTAACTATTCGCACGAGTTCCAGACTGTATTAGAAAGCGGCGAAGACACCATATACCTCGATAAGAAAAACAGCATCGCTTATAATAAAGAGGTCGCTACACCAGAGGACGCCAAAAAGTTGGGCGTCAATTTCGACGAGCTCGAGCAAGTCAGGGCTAGCGAGGTGGGTAATATATTCCCGCTCGGTACCAAGTTCTCGGAGCTTCTAGACTACAAGTACTCTGATGCCGAAAATGCTCAGAACGTAGTCTGGATGGGTAGCTACGGGATCGGAATATCAAGACTGATGGGAGTAATAGTAGAGAAGTTTGCCGACGAAAAGGGAATTGTCTGGCCCAGCCAAGTCGCTCCGTATCAGTACCATATCGTCGCGCTCAGTGATGAAGCTAATATTAAGGCTGGCGAGGATGTCTATCAAACCCTCGGTGCAGACGCTTGTCTATTTGATGACAGAACCACCGCCAGCACCGGCGAAAAATTTGCCGACGCCGACCTGATTGGCTGCCCAATTCAAATTGTAATTAGCCATAAGACTCTCGAGCAAGATAGTGTCGAGGTTATTAGCCGATCCGGCAAATTCGACAGCTTTATGTGCAAGCTTGGTGAGATTGCCACAATACCAAAAAAGGCTCTCGAAACTACGAAATAGCACGAGCTATTGCTGAGAAAGCCCCAATAAGCTGCTAGAACTCTACTATAACTGGCTCTGGCTCTAGAGCGATGCCATACTTTTGCATTGCTGCGTCTTGTATTTTAGATACCAACTCCTTGAGGTCTTTTTGAGATGCACCGCCCTTGTTCTCTAGTACCAGAGCGTGGTTGGGGTCGATCCTGACTTTTTCGAGCTCCAAGCCTTTCAGCCCAAGATTTTGTATCAGCCAGCCGGCGGCTATTTTATAATTACCACCTTCAAGAGGAATTATTTTGGTATCCTCTGGATATACTTTAACATCTGGGTTTTGCTGCATTATTTTCTTGGCAACAAGCTCTGTCACGACTGGATTTTTGAAAAAAGAGCCTGCATTGGGCATTATCGAAGGATCAACAAACTTTCCACGGCGAATTTCTAGCACAGCTTGGCGTATCTGCTCTAGATTGGGGCTGGCGATATTGTGCGATTCAAAGTAGCTAACAACGTCTTTGTAATTCGGTACTCCAGGGGCTTTTTTGGATAGCTCAAAAACCACACTTGTAATTATGTACCGGCCCTTGAGGTCGGATTTGAATATGCTGTCTCGGTAGCCAAAGTCGCACTCTGCTCTAGACAGACTCCCTAGCTCGCTGCTTTTGGTATCGAAAACCTCAACCGATTTAACGGTATCTTTCAGCTCTTGCCCGTAGGCCCCAATGTTTTGCACGGGAGTCGCTCCAGTCAGCCCGGGTATGCCCGAGAGCGCTTCCATTCCAGACAGTCCACGCTCGACAACCCTTTTTACGATCTCGTCCCAGTCTTCACCAGACCCAACCATAATAACGGCCGATTTTTCTGATTCGCTAATTACAGCGAAGCCCATAATACTAATTTTTATAACCAGCCCGCGGAATATCCCATCGCCGAAGATGGTATTGCTCCCACCGCTCAGCACAAGATGGGGTAAGCTATTTTGCTTGAGCCAGGCAAATATCTCTGGCAATTGACTTGCCGATGTAACTTCAGTAAAAAAAGCGGCTCGACCACCTATCTTGAAGGTAGTTAGCTCGGCGAGATCGACATTTTGTTGTGGTTGAAAACTCATACTATTTAAGTATTTTACTATATAATTATTGTTATAACACTTTAACTAGGAGGATAACCCAATCAAAGATTTAGCCAATAAGACATGTTTTGCCTGTGAAGGTGGTACGCCAGCGATGCCGCATGGCGATATTGCCAAATACCTCGCCGAAATCAACAAAGACTGGAAGGTTATAAAAGACCACAGCATTAAACGCGAGTTTAGCTTTAAGGATTTTAAGGAAGCGATGAAGTTCGTTAATGATGTTGCCGATATTGCCAACCAGCAAGGGCATCACCCCGATATTTATATTTTTTATAGCATCGTCCAGATAGAGCTCTACACTCATGCCGTCAAGGGACTCAGCGAAAATGACTTTATAATGGCCGCCAAGATAGATAAAATCTAGTATCGTCACTTTGTCACAATCCCGGCCTAGCTTTCGTTAAAATGGGTGTATAATGTAGTTACACCGCTTTTATTGAAGGGAGGTGAAAGGATATGAAAAGACGCAAAGCTTTAAAGCAATTTCGTCGTATGCAACGCAATTTATTGCGCGACCGCCAGGTTGTTGAAGACATACTAGATGAGATGGCTTCAAAATGGGCTCAAAAAGCCGATTCCATTCAAGCCAACGCCAGACTTGCCAAAGACATGGCTGTCGGCAGGAACAAAAAGACAAACTAAGGGAGGGGTAAGAGTTTTGAGACAAATAGAAGTGTGCTTGTAGGCGATTCTTCGCTAGGGCAGTAATTGCCCGAAAGGACCAATCGTCTACATGCCGTTTTTACTCACAAAATGATTACCCAAGCAGATACTCAGCTCTTTTGCTATAATAGCCCTATATGACAAAATTATTTTCATGGAATGTTAATGGCATCAGGGCAGTTATCAAGAAGGGCGAATTTCAGAAATTCCTTAAAGTGTATCAGCCCGACATTATTTGCTTGCAAGAGACCAAGGCCAACCGCGAGCAGGTCGAGATAGATCTGCCCGGCTTTCACGAATACTGGAACTCGGCCGACAAAAAAGGCTACAGTGGCACGGCGATATTTTCAAAACAAGAGCCAATTGGTGTCGTCAATGGCATCCCTGAAGCAATAGCAAAAAAATACCATCTAATCGATAGCGAAGACAGGGATAGTAGCACCGAAGGGCGTGTCATTGCTGCCGAATTTGAAAAGTTTTATGTGGTTACGGTCTATACCCCCAATTCGAAAGATGATTTAAGCCGCATACCGCTGCGGCACGAGCACTGGGATCCAGCCTTCTTAGACTACTGCAAGAGCCTCGATAGCAAAAAACCTGTCTTAGTCTGTGGCGATTTGAATGTCGCACATACCCCAGATGACCTAGCCCGACCAAAACCCAATGAAGGCAAAAAGGGCTACACCACCGAGGAGAGAGCCGGGATTGATAATTTCATCAAGGCTGGGTTTATTGATACGCTGAGACTCTTTAGCAGGGGCAATGGCTACTACACCTGGTGGACCCATTGGGGCAACGCCAGAGCCAATAACGTCGGCTGGCGAATCGACTATTGGCTGGCTAGCGCAAGTCTAAAGGGTAAAATTATCTCAGCCAAGATCCACCCCGAACAAATGGGCAGCGATCATTGCCCGGTGTCGGTAGAAGTTTCCGTATAGTGCGCTATCTAGTAGCTATTCCGTTGTCAGAAGCTGAGGCCGGGCCTTTTATAGATTTGCGCGACAGCTACCGGCATTATGCACCGCGCTGGAAGCTCACACTGGGGCCGCATATTACCATCCATCGTCCGCAAGAGTCCTTAGTGCCAATCGGCACAGCCATTGAGCTATTTAATAGAACAGCACAATACCAGCACTTCTCGCTGTCGTTTAATACCATCGGTGCTTTTATTGGTAAACGCAATAGTGCGGTTTATTTTGAGCCCGATAGCCACCTGCCTTTTAATCAAATCAGAAAATTATATCAGCCCACGGCTCAGCTGATATTAAAAAACAGCATCGAGGAATGGGACTTTCACCCTCATCTGACGCTGATCAACAGGCTGACTGCCGAATCAGCCCAACAGCTGCTTGACGAATTGGAATCTCCGAGTCTCAAAGCTGCACTGAGCTTTATGGGCAATCCCTTTCGATTCGACAAAGTCTGCTTGTATAAAAAAGAAGCTTCGGATGGCAGCTGGCAAGAAATAGCTCAAAACAAGCTTTCTTAAGCAAGCGACTCAAAAAAAAGCCTTGAAAAAAATACTTTTATAAGCTATAATTCATACTCATCATGGCAAAGAATACCAAGCGACAAATTACTATACTCCGAAACAAAGCAACAGGCAGCAGATACTACACTGCCAAAAACACTTTGAATACCCCAGACAAGCTAGAATTCAAGAAGTTTGATCCCAAAACCCGCAAAGTCGAAACTTTTGTAGAAGTTAAAGCCAAATTTAGCTAATTAGCACCGTTGGCTTTCTTTGCCGAACAGAACTTACGCTTTTTAGATTCACTGATCTTTGCTAAACTATAACAATGAAAAAAAACCTACCTACAATCATTTTTATCAGCCTCATCGTCTTGGTCGCAGGCCTAGCGATATATGCTATCTCGCGTCCTGAAGACAAAGCTAGCTCCACCACCAAAAGCACCACACAACGACCTAAGGTCGAAGCCGATGTTGCCAAACTAAGCTCAGGCAACTCTTTGGGGCCTGCTGACGCCAAAGTGACTCTTAGTGAATTTGGAGATTACCAGTGCCCGGCCTGTGCACAATACCACAAACTCGTTAAAGATGAGATAATTCCGAAATATAGCGACAAATTAAAGTTCGTTTTTCTTAATTATCCACTTATAGATATTCATGCTAACGCTCAAGCGGCTGCTCAGGCTGCCGAGGCCGCTGCGCTTCAGGGCAAATTTTGGGAGATGCATAATATACTCTACGAACGCCAAGACGACTGGAGCAAACAAAAAAACCCACATTCAAAATTTGAGGCTTACGCCCGTGAGCTAGGAATTGATGTAGATTTGTTCAAAAAAGACTCTGATAGCCAAAAAGTAATCGAGCTTATCAATCAGCAGGCCGGGCTCGGTGATGCATTTAAAGTCAAGGGCACCCCCAGCTTTTTTGTAAACGGCACAGCAGTAGTGCTCAAGGCCGGATCCAGCGATCTTATCGAAGCCATCACCAAAGCCCTAGCCCAGTAGATTTGTTTTTTTAGCTTAAGCAGATATACTGTTAGCTATAACTAAGCTAGGAGGTAAAATGGCAAAAAAATACGGACATGTAATAGAATTTTACGGAGAAACCTGCCCTCATTGCATCGCAATGAAGCCAATCATTGCAGAAGTCGAATCAACAACAGGCGCCAAAATAGAGCGCCTTGAGGTCTGGAACAACGAAGAGAACGCCCGCAAGATGGAATCCCACTCCAAAATAATCGGTGAGGCCTGTGGTGGTCTTGCTGGCGTGCCTGCTTTTGTAAATGTCGATACCAATCAAGCCCTGTGTGGTGCCCACGACAAAGAAGATATCATTAGGCTACTCGAAGGTGAGGATTGTACAGATAATGTTTGCAAGCCACATACTAAAAACAATAAAAAATAGCGTAATTTAATTTATAAACATGGTCGTTGGCGGCAATTAAAATCTGCATTCGGCAATCAATATCCGACGCTAATTCAAACCTAATTTTCAAAACACAATAAAGACTACTTTGTATCGTAATAGCTACACATAAGCTGTATAATATATACATAAGCTAAATGGAGAAATTTTAATGATCAGAGTAGCCATTAACGGTTTTGGGCGCATCGGCAGAAGTGCTTTTAAAATAGCCTTCGCGAACCCCGAGCTCGAAGTTGTTGCAATTAACGATTTGTCCGATACCAAAACCTTGGCCTACTTGCTAAAACACGACAGCAACTACGGAACTTACCACAAGGATGTTTCTAGTACCGACGACTCCATCTTGGTTGATGGCAAAAAAATAGCCGTACTAGCCGAAAAAGATCCCTCGCTTTTGCCATGGGGTAAGCTCGGTGTGGATGTGATAATAGAGAGCACCGGATTTTTTACAAAAGTCGAAGACGCCAGCCTGCATATTAAGGCCGGCGCCAAGAGGGTGGTAGTATCGGCGGCAATCAAAAACGACGAGAATAATCCTAAGGCCGGTAACTTTTTAATTGGTGTCAACGCCGACGATTTGATTGATCAAGAAATCATATCAAACCAGTCTTGCACCACCAATTGCATTACACCAATCGCCTTTATTATGGAGCAAGAATTTGGGATTGATAAGTCAATGATGACCACCGTGCATGCCTACACCGCTTCGCAATCTCTGCAAGATTCTCCCAGTAAAGACTTGCGAGAGGGCCGCAACGCAGCCGAGAATATTGTACCCACCACCACCAACGCCACAGTCGCTGCCACAAAAATAATCCCCAGCCTAAAGGGCAATTTTTTGGGCTTAAGTGTTAGGGTGCCGGTACCAGTGGTATCACTCTCGGACTTTACTATTTTGACCAAAAAAGATACTACCGTCGAAGCAGTTAACGCTGTTATCAAAAAAGCTTCCGAATCGAGCCAAATGAAACACATTTTGGCCTGTACCTCAGAAGAGTTGGTATCTAGCGATTTTATTGGTGACCCACACTCTGCAACGGTCGATCTAAACCTTACCCAGGTGGTTGGCGGCAACATGGTCAAGGTTGTCGCTTGGTATGACAACGAATGGGGATACTCCAACAGGTTAGTCGAGATGGTTGAAAAGGCAGGTAAAACTATTAATTAGTATGAAGATATTTGTATCATCTGATCACGCCGGATTCTCTAAAAAAAACGAGCTTATCGAAAAGCTCGAACAGAGTAAAAAGCACAATGAAGTTTATGACATGGGGCCCTACATACTCGATCCAGACGACGACTACCCGGTATATGCCAGCAAGGTTGGTATGGCTGTTAGCGAAAACCACAACTCGATGGGGATACTGGTCTGTAAGAGCGGTGAAGGCATGGCCATTGCCGCCAATAAAATAAAAGGCATCCGGGCTGTCTCGGCAGCTAGTGAGAAACTTGCAGCGCTGTCTCGTCAAGATAATGACAGCAATGTATTGAGCCTATCAGCCAAAGAGCTTACCAGCAAAGAGATTTTTGATATAGTGTCAATCTGGCTCGGCACTCCGTTTTCTGCCCTAGCGAGGCACAAGCGTCGAATCGAAGAGATATCTCAACTCGAAGAAGGCAAGCTACTATGACCAAGATAGTACCAGCAGTTTTGGTCAAAACAAGATTAGAGTACCAGGCACGGCTAGCCGTCATAAAGCAACTCACTAATCGGTTCCAACTCGATATCATCGACGGAGAGTTTGTCGATAATAAGACAATCACCCTCGATGAAGTAGGTCGATTAACCGATATAAAGATGGATGTACATTTGATGGTGATGGACCCCAAGCCTTACATCGAAAAGTGTATTGCCCTTAATGTAAATAAAATTATTATTCAATTTGAGTGCGGGCAGGATGTTGGGCCACTGCTCGAGAAAATCAAAAAAGCTGGTTTTAGCACGGGGGTTGCCATTAACCCCGAAACAAAACTAAGCAAAATAAAAACCTACCATGAATTGCTAGATCATGTTTTGATTATGGGATACTCGGCTGGTTTTGAGGGCCAAAAACTAGATCCAATGGTTTTTGACCGACTCCCAGAAGTAAGGACGATGTTCCCGGCAGCTGAGGTTGGATTGGATGGAGGAGTCAACTCGGGAAACGCCAAGAAGGTCCTGCAGGCTGGCTTTGATGTCGTCAATATCAACTCGGCAATATTTAGTAGCGACGACCCACTAAGCCGGTACTCGGAGTTTTTGGGCTACTTGCTATGATACATACTACCAAAGAGCTAGAGCTAATCGCTAACGAAATCAGACAAGACATCATTAAGATGCTGGTTGAGGCTGGTAGTGGCCACTCGGCCGGTCCTCTGGATATGGCCGATGTTTTTACAGCAATGTTTTTTGAGGTACTGAGGTACAAACCCAAAGAGCCCGACTGGCCAGAACGCGATAGATTTGTGCTGAGCAATGGACATATCAACCCCGTTTTGTATGCAACTATGGCCCACGCTGGCTATTTTCCAACATCCGAGCTAAAGACTCTCCGTAAATTCGGTACCCGGCTTCAGGGCCACCCAGAGCGAACGCGTTTGCCAGGCCTCGAGACTACCAGTGGCCCCTTAGGGAGCGGTATTAGCCAAGCTGCCGGCATGGCGCTCGGTTTTAAGATGGATGCTTTAGTGCAACAGCGAGTGTGGTGTTTTACTAGTGACGGCGAGCACCAGGAAGGCAATACCTGGGAGGCAATTATGTTTGCTGGTAAGAATAGATTAAACAACCTAACTGTTGTGGTCGACCGAAACAATATCCAGATAGACGGCCTGACCGAAGATATCATGCCCTTAGAGCCTTTTGCGATGAAGTACCAAGCCTTTAATTGGCATGTGATTGAGATTGATGGCCATAATTTTGAGGAAATAATTGCTGCATTGAACCAAAGCAGAGCTATATTGGAAAAACCAACCTGCATTATCGCCCATACCATAGCAGGCAAGGGAGTCGATTTTATGGAGTACGATTATCGTTGGCATGGGATACCCCCGGGTCTTAAAGACATCGAAGGCGACCCCCCTAAGGCCCTTCAGGCCAAGGCAGCACTAGAAAAGCTCAGAACATTAAATGGAAAAATCAGGAGCGAACATGAATAGCTACGAGCTCAACCCAGATTTATATTCTACAAAGTTAGAATACGAGCCCAATAGAAAGGGCTTTGGCGAAGGCCTAGTTGAGGCCGGTATGAACGACGCATTGGTGGTAGCATTGTGCGCCGACTTAACGGAGTCGACACAAATGGAGCCATTTGCTAAAGCCTTTCCCGAAAGGTACATCGAAGTCGGTGTCGCCGAACAAAACTTGGTGACCTTAGCTAGTGGCCTTTCAGCTGTGGGCAAAAAGCCGTTTGTAGCTAGCTACGCTAGTTTTAGCCCCGGCCGTAATTGGGAACAAATCCGTACAACAATTTGCCTTAACGACAGAAATGTTGTGATTGTCGGCTGTCACTCCGGCGTTTCGGTGGGGCCTGATGGCGCAACACACCAGATGCTAGAAGACATCGCACTAATGCGCGCCTTACCCAATATGGTCGTGGTGGTACCCTGCGACAGCAAGGAAGCGCGCCGTGCCACAGTTGCTTTGGCGAAGCTCAATAAACCAGCTTATCTAAGAGTAGCCAGAGAAAAAACTGCCATCATTACCACCGATAATTCGGCTTTCAAAATTGGCAAGGCTAATGTTTTTAAGGAGGGCAGTGACATTACAATAGTAGCCTGCGGACCACTAGTTTATGAAGCCTTGCGCGCAGCAGTAGATCTCGATAGGCTTTCGATAAGTGCAGAAATAATCAACTGCCACACCATTAAGCCAATAGATTCTGAAACAATCCTAGCTAGTGCCGCCAAAACCAAGCGCGTCATAACTCTCGAAGAAGCACAGGTGGCCGGAGGCTTGGGTGGTGCGGTAGCCGAACTCCTCAGCAGCAAGCTACCAACCCATGTCGAGCGGCTTGGTACTCAAGATAGATTTGGGCAATCTGGTACTATTACTGAATTATGGAAAGAGTACGAGCTCGACTCTACGGCGATTGTTAAAACAGCCAAAGCTATGATGCGAGGGGTCAAAAAATGAACCTCGATATAATTTCGGTAGGCTCGGCCGGTTTCGATATTTTTATCAGCGGCAAAGACATCAGACCCAGTCAGTTTGCCAGCGACGGAACCCTAGAGCTTCAAGACAACAATAGCTATGATATCGAGCACTCTGTCTATGAAGCTGGCGGTACGGGCCTCAATGCAGCCATAACCTTTGCTCGCCAGGGAATTAAAACTGGCTGCATTGCCAGGACAGGCAAGGACCATCTGGCTAACCAAATCAAGATTATAGCCAAGCACGAAGAGCTTGAGAGCGAACTATTGGTTAGTAATCCTGAACACCACACCGATATGAATATACATATGGTCACAGAGAGATCTCACGAGATTAAGCTAGATTACCAAAACTCCGCTAACTCGCTTAAGGCTAGAGACATTAGGTTCCCTGACCTTAGCGCCAGGCTAGTCTATTTGGCTGAACTACCGACCGACCTGCGCTTATATAAATTTTTCGAGAACTGGGCAAAGATTAAGGGTGCTCAACTGGCCCTTAACCTCAACAGCTCTAAGGGTTATAAGCGCAGCCATCTAAACTTTGTATTGTCTAGTGTCGACCGGATAATGATGCCTATGTATTTTGCTTCAGAGCTATTCGGAGGGGTAAGCGACCCAGCGGAACTCACTAGACAGCTTGTCGCACTTGGTACAAAATCAGTTTTATTATATGATGTAAATAAAGAAGCCTATGCTTATGAAGATAGCACCTTGTATAGTTGTGGGCAGTATAAGAATATCAATGCCCTAGATTTTACTGGAGCTGAGGACGTCTTTTCGGCCAGCTATACGGCTTCTGTGTTTCAGCAAAAATCAGTCGCCGAGGCGCTTACCTTTGCAAGCGCCAATGCTTGCTCGGTACTAGAAGTGTTTGGCGCAAGAGCAGGTATATTAAAAAAACCAGCATTAAGAACTATCAAAGTTCAAACGGGAGGGTTATAAAGTGAGCCACAAAGTAGATATATTGAGTATTGGTGATGTCGTGACGGATGCCTTCATAAAGCTATTGCCGCACGAGGCAAGTGTCGAGCACCCCGACTCGCACCATCCACTGCTTTGCATGACATTTGGTACGAAAGTACCTTTTGAAAAAGCCACCGTAATCAATGGAGTCGGCAATAGTCCCAATGCTGCCGTCTGTTTTGCACTGCTTGGCCTTAACTCTAGCCTGTATGCCAATATCGGCGATGATAAAGTCGGCGATGACATACTATTGAGCTTGAACTCGCGCAAGGTATCGACCGAATTTGTTTTTATCAATAAAGGTATGAGCAGCAACTACCACTACGTTTTATCTTATGGTGCGGACCGCACGATTTTAATCAAACACGAGGCCTACCCGTATCATTGGCCACAAATTAGCTCGAGCAAAAAACCAAGATGGATATATTTGAGTTCGATTGGCGAAAAAGCCAAGCACATCCATGAACATATCTCCAGCTACCTAGAACAAAACCCAGATGTTAAGCTAGCTTTTCAGCCAGGTACTTTTCAGATTCGCGAGGGAGTCAATAAGCTCCGCAGAATATACCAAAAAACCGAAATATTCGCTGTCAATTTGGAAGAAGCCCAAACTGTCACTGGCAGCGATAGCACCGATGTCACTAAGCTGATTCGGATGCTTCACGACCTTGGCCCCAAGATAGTTGTTGTTACTGACGGCCCCAAGGGCAGTTACGCTAGCGATGGAGCTACGATCTATAGTATGCGCAATTACCCAGACCCCAAAAAGCCTTTCGACCGAACCGGCTGCGGCGACGCCTATACATCTACTTTTGTAGCAGCTATTTCGAGTGGCGAAAATATACAGACAGCACTGCGCTGGGCTCCCATTAACCCCATGAGTGTCGTCCAGCAACTCGGCGCCCAGGCTGGACTGCTTCCTAAACAGAAACTATTGAATCTCCTGGCCAGAGCCCCGCACGACTACCAGCCAAAGGAAATCATCAAGTTGTGAGCAAGATTTATGACATTATAATTATCGGTGCCGGACCAGCAGGAATGACAGCTGGAGTTTATGTGGCTCGTAAAAAACTCAAGACACTGATTATTAGTAAGGACATTGGGGGTCAGGCCAGCTGGAGTAGTGATATCGAGAACTACCTAGGCTTCAGTATGATCACAGGCCCTGATTTAGTTAAAAAATTCGAAGACCACCTCGAAGAGTTCAAGGAAGACCTCGAGCTTAGGATAAGCATATCTGGCATTAAGGATATTAAAAAGAAGGGCAAGAATTTTGTGGTAACGACCGGCGACGGCAAAACCGAAACTGCCAAGGCAATTATTATTGCCGGCGGTAAGGTACCTCGCTTGCTTGGAGTGCCCGGCGAAAAAGAGTTTTTAAATCGCGGCGTTGCCTACTGTGCCTACTGCGACGGACCGCTCTTTAAGGGCAAGGATGTGGCAATTATTGGCGGTGGTAATTCGGCTCTAGACTCGGCTCTTAATGTCAGTAAAATAGTCAAGCAGATATATATCATTAATATCACCAAGGAGCTCAACGGCGATAAGGTTATGATTGATAAGGTTATGGATTTACCTCACATCAGAGTTATGAATAACACCGAGGCCGTAGTTATTGAGGGCGAAAAGACCGTCTCTTCAATACGAATAAAATCTCGCGATGGAGGACTCCAGAAAGACTTGCCGGTATCGGGCGTATTTATTGAGGTTGGGTCACTGCCTGCTACCGACTATCTGAAGGGCTTGGTTAAGCTCAATAAGCATTCGGAAATCGTGATAGACGAATACAATATGACTTCGGTGGCTGGTATCTTTGCAGCAGGCGATATCACCACTGTTATCGAAAAGCAGATCATAACAGCAGCTGGAGAGGGCGCTAAGGCCGCGATACAGGCCTCGCAGTACTTGGCAAAGATATAAATGATGCTAAACTTAATAAAGTAAAAGGAGAAAGATTATGAGCCCTAAAAGTGATAAAAAAGTAATACTTTATACCACCCCAACCTGTGTTTTTTGTAAGAACGTCAAAGAGTACTTTGCTGATAACGATATTGCCTACGAGCTAGTAGACCTTGCCGAAAACCGCGACAGAGTGCAAGAAATGGTAGATAAGTCGGGCCAAATGGGTGTACCGGTAATTGATGCTGGCGGCGAGATAGTGGTTGGTTTTGATAAGGCCAAGCTAGATACGATCTTTGCATGAGCTCGGTCTACGCCAAGACTGCTTGACGATAACTCAACACAGCGTATAATCTACACTATATAAAAGCATAACTATTACAGGAAACCACAATGCCTACAAAAAAAACATCCAAGCGAGTTTCAGCTTCCGCAGCCCGCCCAATCACAAGAGCCAACCAGCTAACAGTCGTAATGATCTGTGCATTGTTTGTGCTAGTAGGAATATTTTTAGTCTATAAAAGCCTCGCTGCAACAGTCGGAATTAAATAGTTTTTATAATAATAATCTCAATTACCTATTGACATAGTGCTTATGATAATCCACAATTAGATTTAAGAATAATTAAAAACAAAAAGAAATGCTTACAACACAAAACAAAAAAATACGAATCGAATATTACAGTTCAGAAGCAGAAATCAAGGTTTTGGCTATCCAGAAGCCTAATTTTGTTACTGTACTCAAAGCTGTACTTATTGGTCGCTAAAGTTGCTACAATAGTAGCGTGACCATTTTTAAGCTACATTCAAAGTTTTCACCAGCTGGTGATCAGCCTGAGGCTATTAAAAAACTCAGCCTGGGTTTGCGTAAAAAAACAAAAGACCAGACCTTACTAGGCATAACCGGCTCAGGCAAAACCTTCACAATGGCTAATGTCATCGCAAATTATGGCAAGCCGACTTTGATACTTAGCCATAATAAAACTCTAGCAGCCCAGCTGTATGGTGAATTTAAAGAATTTTTCCCAAATAATGCCGTTCATTACTTCGTGAGCTATTTTGATTACTACCAACCCGAAGCCTATATAGCTCGCAGTGATACTTATATCGAAAAAGATAGCGCAATCAATGAGGAAATCGACCGCCTCCGGCATGCCGCCACTGCCAGCCTACTGAGCCGTAAGGATGTTATTATTGTTGCATCAGTCAGCTGCATTTATGGTATTGGTAGCATCGAAGATTATGCTGGTATGACAATAAAACTCAGTGTCGGAGATGTCCGTAAACGCGACAAGCTACTTCGGCAGCTAAATGATATTCAGTATCAGCGTAATGATATTAGCTTTGAGCGTGGTAGCTTCAGGGTGCGCGGCGAAAATCTCGACATCTTTCCAGTTGGTGAAGAGTGTGCCTACAGAATTGAATTTTTTGGAGACGAAATTGCCTCAATCATGCAAATTGATTATTTGACTGGTGAGGTTATTACTAAACTCAGCGAGGTCAGTATTTTTCCGGCTAAGCACTACGTAACCCCAAGAGAGCAATTGCAAAGAGCCATCATAGAAATTAAATCTGAAGCCGACGAGCGAGTCGCTTGGTTTA
>SICO01000009.1 GCA_009691435.1 Candidatus Saccharimonadota bacterium
AGTAACAAAATCTTTTTAATTTCTATATCTGTTCTTCTGTATGTGTAATACCAATCTCGTAGGGATGTAATGGGCTTGGCATACACATATACATCCTTTAGTTCATTTATTGCATCAGGTCCATACTTTTTCAAAATATATGTAGAAAGAAATATATCGTCAACATTTAAGCCCCCGAATTGAGAAAGTTTATTCTTTTTATTTTGGATATTGGCCACTTCCCTGTCGGTAGGTACATACCAGCCCCTAATTGCAAAAAACCTGCCATGAAAATAATATCTATGCGTTAGTAGCCCTCCTGAGGAATAGAGTCTATATAGCCGGGTTACATAGCTCTCTTTGCCCAAAGGCGGAGTTAGTCTAGTCTTTGCATAATTCACATACCCATCTCTTAACATATTGACAGACATATTGGCAATCATCTTCGCTAATGAGGTTTTTGATATAGTAGTGTCTGCATCTAAAAAAATATAAAAATCAGAGCTACAATAGCCCACTATCAGCCTTTGTGCTTTAATCAAGTTCCCGGCTTCAAGCTCAATTAATTCAATATCCATTAAGGGAAATTCTTTCATGAACTGGCTTACGATACTACCAGTTCTATCTGTAGAGCCATTAACACAAACTACCGTTTTGGCACTAATTTTACCGTACTCTATAGCCTTCGCTAACGAAAGTAGACATTTATAAATCGAGGATTCTTCATTCTTTGCGGCGATGCCAATTATAATTTTCATAATATATTTTTTAAGTGTTCCCTAGCGGGAATCGAACCCGCATTGCCAGATTGAGAATCTGGTGTCCTAACCGTTAGACGATGGGACCAACAGATGAATTATAGTGTTTTATGCCCTATTTTACTAGCCACAGCAATAATTTTCTTGCATTTTTAGGGTAGACGATAATGCTTGCTAGGTAGTATGATATAAGAGAATTTGATGATAGTAAGATGGATGGCAAGAAGTATGCAGGGGGGGTTTTTATTTTACGCTGTAAGGAGTTTTAGCAAGTAACCTATATAAAGCTTATAGGTACTGGCAGGGCAGATGAATTGGTGTAGTAGAAAAAACACCTTGACCATACAAAAAACCCTGTATATAGTGGAGCACAAGAGCTTTGTAACACTATATACAGACATAAACAACAAGAGGAGGGTGCAGTGGCTTTTACGCAAATAAAAAAACGCAATGGTCAAATAGCTGATTTTGATAGAACCCGTATTGAGATTGCCATTGGTAAAGCCAGCGAATCGGTTGGTACCGAGGCTAGCAAAGAAGATATTGTTGCTGTCGTGGATGAAGTTATGGCCCAATCTGAATCTCTCTTCCAGAATACAACTCCAGGCGTAGAGGCTATGCAGGATTTAATCGAACAAGAGCTAATGCGCTCCGGACACTATAAAACGGTCCGTAGCTTTATTTTGTACCGCGAGACACACAAGGCTATAAGAGATGCTGAGTCTGTGCGCTCGGCCGAAAAACTCGAACAAAGTAACTTAAAAGTAACCATGCCCGATGGTAGCCTGGTCAATTTTAGTTATGCAAGATTAGTCAAGGAACTACTAGAAGCTGCCGATGACATTGCCGACGATATTGACCTAGATGATATCGCGCAGGGTGTTAAGGCTAGTATTTATGATGGCATAACCTACGATGAGCTTGAGGATAGTATGATTATGGCGGCTAAGGCTCAAATTGAACGCGACCCACTATACTCAATGCTAGCCTCGCGGCTGCTACTTAGAAAGGTGTACAAGGAGGTGCTTGGCGAAGCTCACCCCACAGCAGTACCGCAAGCCTATAAGGATACCTTTAAGAACTTTATAGCTGAAACAATCAAAAATGGTCGCCTTGATAAACGATTAAGTGGCTTTAAGCTCGACACGCTGGCTAACTATATCCAGCCAGAACGCGATCATCTCCTAGACTTTATGGGCTTAGATATGCTTAATGATCGGTACTTTGTGCAATCTCAAGGGCGAGGGCGACGGTTAGAGGCTCCGCAAATGCTTTGGATGCGTATTGCCATGGGGCTGGCTGTGACCGAAAAGAAGGATAAAGACAAGTGGGCGATGGAATTTTATGATGTGCTCTCGACGCTACGCTATGTACCTTCTACCCCCACACTGTTTCACTCTGGTACCTCAAAGCCACAACTTAGCTCGTGCTTTCTTAATACCGTTGAGGATAACCTAAGGCACATTTTTAAGGTTTATTTGGACAATGCTCTGATGAGTAAATACTCTGGCGGGATAGCTACCGACTGGACCAATATCCGTGGCACGGGCTCACTAATTAAAACTGTTAATATTCCGTCGCAAGGTGTAGTCCCCTTTTTAAAGATTATGAACGATACCACTGTGGCTATCAGCCGTTCTGGCAAGCGTAAAGGCGCAACCTGTGCCTATCTGGAAACCTGGCATCTTGATATTGAAGACTTTTTGGAGTTGCGTAAAAATACTGGTGATGAACGCCGCCGCACTCATGACATGAACACCGCCAATTGGGTACCAGACCTATTTATGCAGAGAGTTGTCGAGGGCAAAGACTGGACGCTATTTAGTGCCGAAGAAGCGCCAGATCTACACCACCTATACGGAAAGGCATTTAAAAAACGCTATGAGCAGTATGAACAGATGGCCGACCAAGGCAAAATAAGCCTTTTTAAACGCGTGCCCGCTGTCGGGTTATGGCGCAAGATGCTAACAATGCTTTTTGAAACAGGCCACCCCTGGATAACATTCAAGGATGCTTGTAATGTTCGTAGTCCTCAAGACCACGTTGGAGTTATCCACAACTCCAACCTATGTACCGAGATTACCTTGAATAATTCAGCCGCCGAAACAGCTGTTTGTAACCTTGGTTCAATTAACCTTGCTAAGCACATTAAAGCAGGTAAGCTCGATAAGGCTTTAATTGAGGAGACTACCTCGCTTGCTATGCGGATGCTAGATAATGTAATTGATATTTGCTACTACACAACTAAGGAATGTGAGGCCTCAAATCTCAAGCATCGCCCAGTAGGCCTTGGTATTATGGGCTTTCAGGATGCTCTGTATATGCTAGATATCAATTTCGATTCTCCTCGCGCTATTGAATTTGCCGATTCATCGATGGAGCTCATTAGCTACCACGCCATTGGAGGTTCAAGCCGACTCGCCAAAGAGCGCGGAGCCTATCGCAGCTTCCGAGGCTCTAAATGGGACCGTGGTATCTTCCCTGCCGACACAATTGACCTACTAGAAGCCGAGCGAGGCAATAAAATTGACCTTAAGCGTGGGGGCAAACTAGACTGGAAACCGATTAAAGCCCACGTTAAGAAATACGGTATGCGCAATTCTAATACCATGGCAATCGCCCCGACTGCATCAATTGCTAATATCGCTGGCTGCTACCCTTGTATCGAACCGATTTATAAAAACCTCTACGTCAAATCAAATATGAGTGGGGATTTTACAGTTATTAACGCCTACCTTATCGAGGACCTTAAGAGTTTAAATTTGTGGAATGAGGCGATGGTTAAAAAAATTAAATTCCACGATGGTTCAATCCAAAAAATAACTGAGATACCAGAAAAATTACGCGCCAAGTACAAGGAAGTCTTTGAAATTAATTCAATGACGCTAGTTAAAATTACTGCCCACCGCGGGAAGTGGATAGACCAGAGTCAGAGCTTTAATATTTTTGTGCAAGGTGTCAGTGGCAAGCAGCTCAGCGATATCTATCTAGCTGCCTGGAATCAGGGGTTAAAAACTACCTACTACCTACGCAGTCTAGCAATATCCCAGGTAGAAAAATCCACCGTTGATACTTCGGAATTTGGCAGTACCCATAAGCGAGAGGCTATCAATTCGATGGGTCCAAGCAGCTAAGTATTATTAAAAAGGAGTAGATGATGCCACTTAAAATGTCCAACACCAGGCCCAATGTCAATAAGCGCCGGATTATCAACGGCGAAGATGCCGATGTCATACAATTACACCCCATGAAACATAATTTTGCCTGGGACGCTTACCTCGCTGGTAATGCCAACCACTGGCTCCCGACCGAAATTGCTATGCAAGACGATATTGAGCTCTGGAAATCTGACAAGCTAACGGACGACGAACGCCGAGCCTTTGAGACCGCGCTAGGGTTTTTTACAACAGCCGACTCAATTGCCGCAAACAACTTAGTGCTAGCTCTCTATAAGCACGTTACTAGCCCGGAATGCCGTATGTATCTGCTCCGACAATCCTACGAGGAAGCTATCCATACTCATGCCTACCAATATATCGTGGAAAGTTTGGGGCTAGACGGCGGCAAGGTATTTAATATGTACCGCGAGAATGCCTCTCACTACAGCAAGGCAAAATTTATATTAACTTTTAATGAGGGTGTCTTTGATGATAATTTTCATACTGGCACATTCCAGAGCGACCAAAAATTTCTTGAAAACCTCTGTATTTTCTCATTAATTTTAGAAGGCATCTTTTTTTATTCTAGCTTTGCTGTGATATTCGGCTTTCAGCGTCAAAACAAGCTAGTTGGCAGTGCTGAGCAAATACAATACATTATGCGCGACGAATCGCAGCACCTAAACTTTGGCATTAATATGATTCAAGCAATCAAGGAAGAGCAGCCCGAACTCTGGACCGATGACTTTCAAGTCTCAATAGTTGATTTGGTAAAACAAGCTACTAAGCTTGAATACAGCTATGCCCAGGATGTTTTCCCTAAAGGAATTTTCGGGATGAATGCCGAAGGGTTTAAGCAGTACATTGAGCACATTGCCGATCGTAGATTGTCAGCGGTTGGCTTACCCAAGCAATACCACACCAAAAACCCCTTCCCCTGGATGAGCGAAGCAGCAGATTTATCAAAGGAAAAGAACTTTTTTGAGACTCGAGTCACGGAGTATCAAACTGGTGGCACCCTAGACTGGGAATAGCAAACCTCGCTCAATGAGCGCAGTTTTTAAGCCTTTTAAGAGACTCCTGCTTACCAAGGGTCTCAAATATATCAAATAAGCCTGGGGCTTCAGTACGTCCAGTTAGCGCCACACGCAGGACATAGAAATACCTGCCGGTTTGTACCTCAAGCTTTTCAGATAAGCCCCGCAAGGCGGTTTCTATCTTGCTATGCGTAAATTCAATGGTATCTAACTCGCTAATTGTGCTGGCGATCCATTCTGCTGCAATTACGGCATCATCTTTTTTATAAAGCAACTTACTATCTACCTTTGGCAAGTCAAAGAATATCTCCATAATATATTTTGCTTCATCAAGTCGCTTAATGCGTTCCCTATCTAGCTTCAGTACCCTTTTAAAATAAGCCATGTCGTCTAGCCAAGTTTTTGGAATGTATGGCTTCATCTCATCAATTAACTGGTCTTCCGTGAGTTTGTGGCGGAGGTATTCGCCGTTCATCCAATCTAGCCTGGCACTATCAAAAACAGCTGGGCTTTTTTGGATTCTATCGATATTAAACTTAGCAATTAGTTCTTCTGGGCTAAAAATCTCTTGAGTCGAGCCGTCGTTCCAGCCAAGTAGTGATAGGAAGTTTAATAAAGCCTCTGGCAAGTAGCCCTTTTTTTGATAGTCCAGCACGTTAACGTCGCCGTCGCGCTTGCTAAGCTTTCTTTTGCCATCAGGGCTTAGGATTGGCGGTAGGTGGATCCAAGCGGGCCTGTCAAACTTTAGCATATCATAAAGCAAGGCATGCTTAGCTGTGCTACTTATAAACTCATCGCCACGGATAACATGGGATATCTGCATGAGATGATCATCTATCACATTGGCAAAATTATATGTTGGGAAGCCATCGGCTTTAATAATAATAAAATCGTCAATTAGACTGTTGCTTGTACTGAAATCACCTCTGACCTCGTCGCTCCATTTGGTGGTACCAGCTGGTATTTTTAATCTGATTGGCAATGCAGTGTCCGGTGCCATAACATTACCAGGCTCCATTGACTGCTGGTACACAAAGGGCTGCTTACTAGCCAGTGCTTCGGCCTTCAGGCTAGCTAGCTGCTCCGAGGTAATATGTGAGTAGTAAGCTAGCCCAGAAGCAACTAGTTGTTTAGCGAAATTGCCATAATGATTAAGTCGCTTAGATTGGATGTAGGGTCCGTGCTCGCCTGGTTTTTCCTCATACCAGACCCCTTCGTCAGGGTGCAGACCGAGCCAATCAAGAGATTTAATAATCTGCTCTACCCCATCTGCTACGAATCGTTCCTGGTCGGTGTCCTCTAAGCGCAAGATAAACTTACCATTATGCGAATTTGCAAAAAGATAGTTAAATAGTGCGGTTCTAACGCCTCCAATATGCAAAAACCCTGTAGGACTAGGCGCAAAACGAACTCTAACAGCTTTATTCATAATGTAATTATATCAGATTTAATTAGCAAGCATTAAGTCTTCAGGTGCTATCTCATTATAGTGCCCATCGGGCAGTTGTTTATAGCAGACTACCTTGGTAGATGTCTCATCAGAATCATAAGTGTACTGCGACCTATTGGCAGTGCCATGTCCAGAGTAAAATGTTTTTTTATCAACAATGCGCGGTGCTGTTATTCGCTCAATTTTGTACTTAATATTATCCTTCTCAAAGCATATCGCCTCAATGGTCTGTTGTAGTTTCCTATTATCCTCGAGCGGCTCTTGTCGGCTGGCTGATGAGTCAACGGTATATTTGGTATCTATCAGGTCTATTAGCTGCTCCCAGGCTTTATCGCTCATAGGCTCGTGGCTATCTTAATAATTTGATCCTGGTCTAGGGCTTGGTCGGGGCTATCTATTTTGTACCAGGTACCATGATTAACCCAGGTCGCCTGATTACTACCGAGAACATAAATTGTTAACCCCTGTGCTTGCAATGCTAGGTAGTTCTCGGCCTTGGGGGCAACATAATCCTCGGCCAATGCCTGACTATCCCAATTTGTTTTAGATTGTGAAATAGATATTTTCTTTGCATCCTGCTTATTTTGTAAATAATAACTAACAGAACCAGGGTTAGCCTGGATATCAGAGCCCAGATTGTAGCCAGATGGAATATAGCCAGGTATAGTAGCGGCAATACCAGCCTTAGCACTGGCTATTTTAAAGGCTAGGCTAGGATAATTAACTTTCCAGATATAAGCCCCTGTCATGAATAATACCAAAATACTGACAGCAACACCGGCTGGTTTGAGGATTTTGCGGATACTAGAACCACTACTAGGCATAGCTTTTGGTTTCTCAGTGGCTGGCTCCTGGGTTTCTACGGCAGTAGCTAGGCTGGCGGTTGGTGAGGCGTAAATATCATTAGAAATTCGTGCGGGCACTGCAGTCCTCTCAGGGACTGGCGCTGCTAGAGGTGTAATATCAGACACTACTGCCTGCACAACGGGCACAGGTGCAGGGGGTGTAGCAGGGTTTAACGGCAGAGTATCATTTGGTGCTGGCTGGCTGTCAACTGGGTTGTTAGGGGCAAGGGCATGCCCTAGACTAGCAAACTGGGCATCACTTAGTACTCCAGGCTGCGAATCAATATTTAAATTACCAGGGGAAGCTAAGCCATTTGGCACATTACTAACTGGTGGCGGTAGTTGCCTTGTATCGGCAGACTGCAGATAAATATCAGCAGCAGCTAGAGCTTGCCCAGCTGGTTCCTGCATTGCTAGTGGCTGGTTAGTGGGTTGTACATTGGCGAGAGGCAAGTCCGCAGCGGCGGCTTGTGGCGAGGAAGCGGTGGTGGCGGTAGTTCCAGCAGGCTCTGGCTGAGGCAAAGCGGTTGATAAAACAGGCTCTGGCTGAGGCAAAGCGGTTGATAAAACAGGCTCTGGCTGAGGCAAAGCGGTTGATAAAACAGGCTCTGGCTGAGGCAAAGCTACTGGCGCTATGGGTTCCACGGCGGTCGGAGGATTTGTGGCTGGTACTTGAGGTATTGGGGCATTGGGCACTATATTTACAGGCTCTAGTGGAGCTGTTGGAGGAATAGCAGGAGCAGGTGCTGCAATAATGCTAGGAAGTGCTGTGATAGCAGGTGCTGGCACTGATGTAATGTCAGGGAGTACTGGTGGGGGCGTGGCACTAAATTTGGCGACACTAGGCTGTATCGCGCTACCACCAGCCTGAGGATTGCTCATAGCCTGGTTATCCTCAGCCGGCGTACCACAACGCATACAGAACTCCATCCCAGCTATTGTAGCTCGGTCGTTCGGTGCACACTGTGGACATTTACTAAGTTCTATCATAATCACCCTACCTTGATAAGACTATTATAAATCATTTGACCATAAGCGTAAAGTTATTGTGTCTGACGTTTCTGTCTGTGGACTGCTCGAATAAAATATGGGATAGCAAGCTGCCTCCTAAACCGCTTAGGTTGCAATAGCAATCTCCACAGCCACTCCAGCCCGAATTTTCTTAATGTAGCTGGTGCCCTCATAATTTTCCCACCGAGCTGGCTGTAATCAAAGCTACCACCCTCACCGATAATGACCTTTGCCTTAAGCTCAGAACGATACTTACTAATAAACTTTTCCTGTTTAGGAAAACCTAGGGCACAAAACAATATGTCTAAATTACATTTACTAATTGCGTCAACGATACTAGATCCCTTGCTAGCGCTAAAGTAGCCAGACCAACAATGGAACTCAATGCCCGGGAATTGTTTAGTTAGTGCAGATTCCATTTGCTTGGTGTCTCTAGGCCCACCGAGGATGCCTATTTTTAGTTTTAAACTATTTGCTTCTTGTAGCAAAGGCTTTGTCTGGTCCACGCCGGACATTTTCTGCGGTACTATTTGCCCTAGCCAACTTGCCGACTGAACCCTAAAGGCCAAGCTAGCTAGCAATGAAAATACTCCGAAACGCATTACTGGCTTGCCATACAAATAGCTCGCAGCCCACAAAATCGCGGTAGAGTCGGCGACACTCAGGTCCGAACTATTTAATAAGTTTTTAATATCATCATTTTTAGCAGCCAGAGAAAGGAACTCGACATAGGGCTTAAAAATTACTAGTGGCTTACGGTAAGGTGCCGTAGCGTGAACTAGTATCAAGTCATTAACTTGCTTAGTTGTTAGTGGATCAATTCTAACTCCTAGGATTTGGATGGTTGGGGTGCTCATTTTTTATCTCCGCTATATATGCTATTAACAATGCTTGTTATATTATCTCTAAATATTTTAGTGTCAAACTTTTCAAATACATAGCTGTTATTAATAGGCTTGCCGGCCAGAAAGGTTTTCTCGTAATTTACGATAGCTCTATTCAAGCTTTCTTCGTTAGCTGTATCATAAAACAACCCAGTTTGGCCGCTTTTGACTATCTCGTCGGCTCCCCCACCTTTGAGGGCTATAACACCAGTGCCGGCAGCAATCGACTCAACCATGGTGATGCCAAAGTCTTCAATACTACAAAATACAAAGCCTCTGGCGCCAGCTAACAGGCTGATTTTATCTGCATCACTAATGCGCCCAGTAAAACTAATATTATCTGCATCCTCGGCTATACCCCGTAGCCTCGCGGAATCTGGGCCATCGCCGGCAATCACTAACTTTCTACCAGAAGCCATAAAGCCCCTGATAGCAAGCTCAATATTTTTATATTTCGCCAGTACCGATAGCACCAGGTAGTAGTCTTCTTTTTTAGTTTTGAGCCCGATATACTTTGTTAGCTCAACCGGCGGATAAACGACCTTGCTCCCACGACGGTAAAACTTCTTGATTCTTGTAGCTATATAGCCGCTAATTGCGATAAACTGAGTGCCGTTTTGCGCCCGGTAGTAGTCCCAGAGCCTAAGCTTTGATACCAGCCTGATAATATAAAAGTTAATTATTGGTCCTAGCTTTTGATCTGTTAGATATCCAGGCCAGCTGTCCCAGAGCATTCGGGCCGGGCTAAAACAATAACAAATGTGTTTGGTTGGCTCCTTAAAATTGATATTTTTAGACCACGCAGAAGAAGTGCTAATAACAACGTCATAGTCATCAAATGACCATTGACCGATGGCACTCTTGATAAAGGGCAGTAATAATTTTGGATGTTTTTTAACTATTGACGGGAAATGCTGTAAATAAGACTTGGTGATGCGCCGATTTGGGAGCAATTTATCAAACTTTTTAGGATTATAAACTAGCGTAAAAATATCGGCGTTAGGGTAGAGCTTAGCGAGCTCAAAAACAACATTTTCACCACCACCAACCTTCTGGTTCAGCCAATCGTGCGTAATGGCGACCTTCATAGCCTCTTACCCTTGAATATGCCATAAAGGCTAAACATAGCAATCGAAATCGTCGAATCGGCCCAAGTGTGCAGGAATAAATTGGCCACCAGGATACCTACGGTAGCTGCATACAAACCAACCGCTAGCGGCTCGTCAATACGCCTATAAAAGTCAATCAGCAAACTAGAGAACGCGATAAAGTACAGGACTAACCCAATGATGCCGATTTCGAGGGCGATTTGTAAGTACCAGTTTTCGGTAATTACAGGTTCGGCGCTCCTATGGCTGGCCGGGCCAGCCGAACCCAGCCCACTACCAAATGGCTTTGCCATGACCTTGTCGAGTCCTGTCGCTAGCGATGCCAGTCTCTGCTGGTCAGAGCCTTCGATACGATTTTCAAAATACCGTCCATGCATCACAACATTCTGAAATGCTTGGTTCTGGCTAGCAACTACTAGCACTACTGCCCCGGCAAGGATAGTGATAAAAAAGCTAGCAATAGCGATGTAGATTCGTTGCTTTTTATTAGCTAACAAAATAACGACTGCTATTAGAGCTGCTATTGTACCGAGCCAGGCACTTCTAGAAAAGCTTAGGAGGATAGCTGCCAAAATTGGTAGACTCAGGCCCAACGCCCACCACTTCTTTCTTTTTAAGAAGTATGCCAATACGAATGAGAAAGGTAGTATCAAATAAGCACCTAGCTGATTGGGCCCACCAAGAGTTGAGAATGCCCTATATATTTTTAGTGACCCATCGACTGTTTGACGAGGGTCGATAGTATTGATACTGAGGTCAGTAGTTTTGTATCCGATAGTTTCTAAAAAATCAGGAGGTATTATGGTGCTTTGTAATATCGCTAGTAGCGCCACAATCAGCCCTGGGATAATTACAATCCACTGAATATTTTTAATTAGTAAATGCTTTTTATTGAAAGGCAGCTGAAAAACCAAGAGAGCAATGATTGGCAAAATATTATTTTTAATACCCAATATAAAGGGTGTAGTCTCGGGCCGAACTACCGTAGATACTACAAAACTTAAAAAAGCTATGGCTATAAATGCGACGTTGGTATTATCAAATTCAAAGCCTACTCTTCGGTTATTGATACTATAAACTAGCCACAGAAAAACAAATGCCAACAGTACCCCCTGGCTTGTGCCGATTGAGCCAAGTGTGATACTAAAAAAGGGCAGAAAAGGTAGTGCCAATAAAAATATTGCGGCGCCCCAGGTCATAAAGTTTAGGCTTATCAATGATAAATTGTTACGTAACTTGCTCATTTGTTTACTACCACGCTCCGAATGTATTCATCTAGGTGCTCCACTGCCGTGCCGGCTCCTTTGATGACACACAGCATTGGATCGTCGGCTATGTAGGCTGGGACGCCGGTAACTTTAGTCATTAGTTTATCAATATTTTGCAATAGTGCTCCCCCACCCGTAATAATCATGCCACGGTCTATAATATCGCTAGACAACTCTGGCGGTGTTTGCTCTAACACAACCTTTATTGCTAATAGTATTTCATCTAGACAGCCCCTAATGGCCGAGGTTATCTCGGTGCTGGTGACCTCAATCGTCTTTGGCAGGCCACCTACCACATCCCTACCCCGTACCTGCATCGTCTTGGGCTTATCTAGGGCTGTGGCCGAACCAATTGTTTTCTTAATCTCTTCCGATGTTTGGGTACCAATTACCAGACTATGCCTTTTTCTAATATATTCAGCAATGGCAGAGCTAATTCTACCACCCCCGACACGCACGCAATTTTGTGCTACAACCCCACCGAGCGAGATAATGGCTACTTCTGTTGTGCCCTCGCCAATATCAACTACTAGGTTCCCAGCTGGGGCAGCAATTGGCACATTAGCTCCTATCGCGGCAGCAACGGGAGAGCGAATAATATAAACTTTTTTTGCTCCAGCGGCAATGGTGGCATCAATGACAGCCCTACGCTCGGTAGAGGTAATGCCGGTTGGGACACTAATCATAATCTCTGGCCTAGTGAGCCTAATATGACCTGATATTTTATTTAAAAAATATTTTAAGAGTGCTTCGGTGATACGGTAGTTGGCTATCACTCCGTTGCGTAGTGGCCTGGAGGCTGCAATAATATCTGGCGTTCGCCCTAGCATTTCCTTGGCATCAGTACCAATTGCGACAATACGGTTATCGTCAACACTAATAGCAACCACCGAGGGCTCATTGGCAACTAAGCCCTTTTTTGGGATATAAACCCTGGTGTTAGCAGTCCCTAGGTCAATTGCTATACGCTTATTAAACATATTGATATTTTAACAGGTTAGACACTAAATCTTAAGTACCTGTACGAGATATATTGGCACCGATTGATCTTAGGCGCCCATCGAAATGTTCATAACCCCTGTCGATATGTTCGATTCTATCAATTGTTGTTGTGCCATGAGCAACCACTCCCGCAATCAAAATAGTGGCACCTGCCCTGACGTCAAATGATATCAAATCGGTTCCATGTAGAGCTGTTGGCCCTTCCACCAAACCGATATGGCTATCGCGTAAGTTGATATGAGCCCCCATCCTCTGCAACTCAAAAAGGTATTGCAAGCGCCCCTCGTACATCGTCTCAAATATTTCTGAAGTACCATGGGCTTGGGTAAATAAGACCGCCATTGGCGCCTGCAGGTCACTCGGGAACCCGGGGTAAATATCAGTTCTAATTTTGGTAGCTAGAATCTTTTTAGTTGGCAGAACTTGCAGGCTGCTCTCGCTCAGCACTTTATAATTTACACCCATACGGCCAAAGACATTGAGTAGGGCGTCGTGATCATTAATCATAAAATCTTCAACCACTAGGTTGCCGCCAGAGGCAGCAGCGGCTATTGCCAATGTACCGGATTCTAAATAGTCAGGAACAATTTTACCCTCACCACCGTGCAATTTTGGCACACCAGTGATAGTTATGATATGAGTGCCAATACCTGCTATCTTAGCGCCGAGCCCATTTAGAAAACTACACAGCCCTACTATGTGTGGCTCGGTAGCTGCCATCCTTATTTCGGTTTCACCCGGCAATAAGACGGCGGCAAGGATTAAATTTTCAGTTGCGGTAACGCTAATTTCATCCAGCAAGACTCGGCCAGCTACAAGCTTGCCAGACATTTTAATTGAATCGGTACTAGAGCTAACCTTAGCGCCCAAGGCTTGCAAACCAGTAATGTGCGTGTCTATCGGTCTCGCACCGATGATGTCCCCGCCTGGGTAACCTATGTCAACTTCTCCAAAGCGAGCTAGCGCGGGGCCTATCACTAGCAGAGATGCCCTTAGCTTGTGGGTTATTTTAGCAGGAATAGCCGTGGGCGAGGCATTCTTGCCATTACAGATAATACTACTCCCTGTCCGTTCTATCCTCACGCCATAGAGTTCAAGAATTTCAATCAAAACCTCAGCGTCGGCGATAGCTGGTACATTGTGCAGGCTAACATCCTCAGTAGTAAGGAGCATTGCGCAGAGCATTGGCAAAACATGGTTCTTACTGCCCGCGACCCTAATAGTACCCTCTAGTTTCGTGGGGCCCTTAATAATTAATTTCTGCAATTTAGATTCCTTGAGATTAAGCTCATTAAAAGTATTTAGCTGCTGTCAAAACTGTTATAATATCATGTAGTTATAATAACATGTTATCACATAAAATACGCTCATCACTGACCATAACGGTTGGGACTATTGTTGTCACCATCGGTACACTACTTCTTGTTGCTCTAGCTTCTGGCTACAATATAGACTTGTGGCGTGGTGAAATTTTCACTACTGGTCTGGCTCTGCTAGGGACCGACCCGGCAGGCTCAACCATTAAAATTAACTCTACCTATTTGAAGCAAAAAACGCCCTACCGGCTAGAGGGAATCAAGACTGGCACAATTAACATTCAATACACTAAGTCTGACTACCACAGCTGGGAGGCTAGTTTTTTTGTCAGAGCCGGCGAGGTAACATTCGCTAATTATGCCCTGCTCATACCAACTGCCATTGTTGATAACCAAATCCAAAGCAAGCTCGCCTTTACTGATATCAGATCTAGCTCAGAAAGTAGTAGAAGCTATGCCTTCATTGATAACCCCGGCCTTATCTATGAAATAAAATCCAACTATGAGCTCCGCCAGGTTGCTGAACTGCCGGTAAGCGATTCTATTAAAACCCCTACTCGGCAAACTGATATCCAAATTAGCCCTGACGGCAACGCAATTTTATCTAGAGCTATATATGACGATGGTAGTACGGCATACTTTTGGGTTGATGCCAATTCTGGGCAGGCTTACAACCTTAATAAGCTTTTTAATCAGCCACTGGTAGATATCAGGTTTAGCCCGCGCAATTCGCGCGAGGTTTACAGTCTGGAGGCTGGCAAAATTAGCCGAATCAATGTTGATAGTAAACAGCTAGTTAGCTTACCAGTCGCTAATGCCACAAGCTTTGATTTAAATAATGATAATATTATATCGCTTGAAAACCTTACCCCAGCTGAGAGTGGGCAGGTACTAGTCCGCTACGACCTGAATGGTGCCAATCGTAGTGTGCTATATCAATACCTACCTACCACAAAGCCGTGGACTATTACCTCGTCAAGAGTAGGTAATGATATAGTTATCGCCTTGCTCAACCCAGAGAACAGCGGGCTAACAGTTTTTAGACAGCTTAGTGGCAAAAACCTCTCTTCCTTTATCAGTCCCGGTGCGGCAATACCGAGTTTTAGTCCCGAAGGAAGATACTTAAGTTTTACACAATCTCAGAAGTTAAGAACCATCGACCTGGAGTTCACAGATCGTTATAGTTCCAGCAACAGCGATATTGAACAAATGCACTGGCTAACCAAGTACCAGATATTACTAAAAAAACCAGACGGTCTATACATTATCGACTATAACACCTATAACAATATAAAAATCCCACCGAATGCCAAGGCCTTGACTGACTATAAGGTCACCACTGCAGGTAACAGTATGAATGTATTTTACCTAATGGCAGGCAAGATAAACTACTATAACTTGCGCCCCAAAAACAGCCTAATTAACCTCAGGTAAATGCCGGACAGGCGTGTACTGCTCGGGCGTGGTGGGGGTTTTTGACCCACCAAAAATACTACTAATAAAGTTCTTAATTTGAGTCCAGATACCATTAGGTGCTGACGGTAGTTTAGCCTGCTGGGCAGTGGCTAGCGTGGTCTTTGCCGACTGCGGGCTAGGCGTCTTGGTTGGCGGATTGTAAGCAGGCTCAATTTGCTTAGCCCTAACTATAAAACGCTGCCAGCTAGTTCCCGGTGGAGTGCAGGTTATCAGCGTGGAGCTCGGATAGTTTGTTTGGTCTAGGACGCTTAAATCGTTAGGGGGCACAACCTTAGTTTCAAAAACCTGGTAAACATATTTTCGCGAATTATAATGAATTTCATAGGTATCCCCGACTGTTAGCTTTTCTAAAATAATAAATATAAATTTATAATTACCGGTTTCCCACCAATCACCACTAGAATGCCCAAAAAATACCGTATTACCTACTTCCCCTGGATAGGCAGTACCATAATAATGCGCCACTCCGTCCCGCAAGGATAACAATATCTCGCCTTCAACATTAGTTTTTGGGAATATCAATGGCGAGGTCACATTAATTTTAGGGATTATTATTTCATTTTGTGGCCCAACTACTTCAGCCGGGGCTTGGGTAGCTGGTGCTGTAATTGACGGCTTAGCTGGCTGGGCAGGAATATTCTCGGCTGGTACTGTAGTAGGGCTATTAAATAGATACATAAACTGCGCAATGAACCACTGCGAATTAAATATTAGCAGGAACACCAGGACCGTACCAACGACAAGCTTGGCGTTGTGCCAATGCCTGTGTTCTCTAATTAACTTAAGTCTTTTTAAGGTCTGCCTCTTGTGCCGTTGCTTTTGGGCGTCCTTGTCCTTTTTTAAATTCTGAACACCAGGGTGGAGGTTAACCATTGGCTTAGCGCCAGCGCTAGGTTCTAGGGGCTCTCGGTGATTTTTATGAGCACTAAAATCGCCACTAGCGTGTCTAGCGATCAAATCCTCTTTATTTGATTTCGACAACGACAAATCAGGCCCGTGATTCTTAATGTTTAATTCTAAGCTAACTTCCTCACCCTCATTTAAGCGGTGGGGCGATATAGGCTGGTAATCTGGGCTGTTGTTAGGTTTAAGATGCTTCATACTGTATATAATAACTTTACTTGTATTAGTACTATTGTATATGATAGTACCAGCTAAGTATAAGATATTTAGGTCAAAATTTAAGCCAGAGTGGTGGAATTGGCAGACACGCACGACTCAAAATCGTGTGCCCTTACAGGCGTGTGGGTTCGACTCCCACCTTTGGCACCAAATTGAAATTTTCAGAGCACAACGGCCTTATACGGCACCTATGGCAAAATATATTATAGCTCAAAACCTATCATCCAGATATTTTTTGATAGCCTTGACTCCATCCTTGTGGGCTTCATAGTGCTGCGAATACAGAAAGCCAGCTGCCTGGCAGTGCTGCAGCCAGCTTGCCCCCGTCGACTCCCTCGCGTCTACCAGGAGGCCTATCAAAATTGCTATAAAATCAACTAGCCTAATACTACCTTTAGCATTAACCACGCAAGCACCCTCACTATACTTTTGGCGTACTGCAACAATTTGATTTTTTTGAGCACTCACAACTGAGAGGTCCTGGCTCCTTGATAGCTCAAATAGCATCTCCACGATCTGATTGATACCACCTAGCCTAACCTTGCGAGACTGTCTCGCACTTAGCGCCAGAATTGGAGAGAACAGAATCTTCTCGCCCTCAAAGCCAGTTGAGCGCAAAATTTTTTGGTAATCGCAGACAAATGTACCAGTATAAACCCTAAGCAGCTGACCTATCAACAGCTCCATTTTAGAATTTAATTCCCCCTCAACTAATGCAATAATTGCTTTGCAATCTTGCAACTTGCTAATTGCTAAATCAGACTCCTGATAGTAAATGCCAGGCTTACTAGCTAAAAATAGTTCGGCTGGGAGTGAATTTTGCTGATGTACATCGTCGGCAATTAGCACCACATCATGGCCTAATGCCACTAGGATTGAGTAGGCGGAATTAACAGATACTATACTAGCGTGCTTACAGACAAGAATACCCACCTTAAAGCGTCCTATCCTGCTTACTGGTCGATTAAAAAATAGTTCGTCAAATTCCGACTGATCAGCAGTATTGGTGAGTATTTTAGTACCTGGCATTGAACTAAGACCTAATAAAAAACGCCGACAGTCGGTTACGGAATAATTTTGAGTACTCAAAGTTTTGTTCTGGTGAAGAAATAATTTTTAGCGACCTAAACACACCATGAGCTATAAACTCAGCCTCATCGCTACTAGAACGTACAAGATCAACAACCAAGCGAGATGTAAATATTTGGTACTGATTGGGGCATATGCTCTGGTTTTTTTTGGCAAAGAAAAGCTTCTTCTTGGGTTGCAAGTAGTCCGGTAGGAGATTAATTAAAACTTTTTGATCGGCGTGGGATAACGTAAAATACCATGCTTCAATCACAGCCTTTGCGTAACGCGTTGATTGCTCGGCATTAAAGGCTCCTGCATATTGGCTAACTAGTGCGGTAAAATAATCGGGCATCATAATAATTGGTGTACTATAATATATCTTAAGGCTCTTGTCTAGTTTTAGAGCGAATTGTTTTGATTTTATTCTCTGCTTTTTTGAGATGAATCTCTATTTCGGCAGCTAATTCGCTACCTCGGTCAAACATTGTTATGGCTTTATCTAAATCAACATCACTGCTCTCTAGATAGGTAGTAATATCCTCAAGCTCCTTGAGAGCATTGGCGTAATTAAAAGCTGATGGCTGTTTGCTGGTTTTCATTGTTGCCTCCATTATTACGGGCAGGATGAGCTAAACTGATCTCTCCATGGTGTAATTGTAGCACGACCGTGTCCTTGGCATTAAAATCTTGGGCCGACTTGAGCACTTTACCTTTTACCCTAGCAATACAATAACCCCTAGATAAAATGGCGCGTGGGTTAAGCGTAATTAAAAGTTTCTTATAGCTTGCCAGAGTACTAGTGGAATAAACAATTAATGACTCAATAGCTAGATATGATTTTGTGTACCTCTCGGTGCAAGCATGCCTTAGGCTACCTACCGTCATCTCAATGCTATGATAAAATCTATCTAGTTTTATTTGGCTGTCACTTGCTACGGTTTCTAGTAAGTTTAACATTAGGCTCGTAGTAGCTCTAACCCGTGCCAAAATTTCTGTCTTATCTGGCACTAGCCTACGAGCTGCATCGCTAGGAGTTGCGGCACGCATATCTGCTACCAATTCAGCCAAGGCAACATCATCCTCGTGCCCGATGGCGACAACTGTTGGTATAACTGAGCCGAAAACTGCCCTCACAACCTCCTCGGTATTAAAGGCCTGCAAGTCCTCTGCCGAACCACCACCTCTTATTATCACCAGCACGTCATAACTCTGGTCCATTGAGTTGAGATAATCAATGGTCTCTACTATTTGGCCAGGTGCCGCAATGCCCTGCACCTGCACTTGGAGATGGTCAATCTCAAGACCACTCCAGCGGTCATTAATAATTGTCAGAAAATCATTATAAGCAGCAGCCTGCTTAGAAGTGATAAGGGCTACTCTTAGCGGGAACTCTGGCAATGGGCGCTTGCGCTCTGGGGCGAATAGCCCCTCCTTTTCGAATTTAGCTTTAAGTATTTCAAAGGCTCGCTTGACTGAACCCTCGCCAGCCAACTCCACCGCCCTAATGGTCAAGCTAAACCTGCCGTCAGCTCTAAGTTTTGGCATGGCCTTAACCCTAATTAGCATTCCATCTTCAAGCTCTGCGTTAAGTTGATAAATAGGTATAAAACAATTCACAACACTATCCGCATCCTTTAAATCAAAGAAAACCCATTTACCCTGGCTAATTTTATAGCTAGAAACTTCCCCCTCTATCACCACCTCTGGATAAGCGAATGATAATGTTTGGTTGATGACCGAGTTAAATTCGCTAACACTAATCGCCTCATCCTTCATCGAGCATTGTCCTCTTGTAATAATATAAGCCGAATGGCAAAAATAGCCATAATGAGATAACACGATAGACTATTACTGCTGAGAAGCTAACATCAAATGGCATACCAAGCCCAACCAAAATGGTAACCATGCCTATTTCTATCACGCCGATACCTGAAGTCGCAATTGACGCTAGCGAGGCAACTAATGCCACAAGGAATGCCGCTATCACGACGCCCAGGTTGGGATAGACTCCAAAGGCTACAAATACTGTATATAGCGACAAGATGTCAATTGAGAGAGTTACAAAGCACCACCAAAATGGCCCAACTAGCAATCTCCAGTCATTTTTAAATTCTAATAACGTTGCGTAGAACTTATTGATTAGCTCGTGGAGCTGAGACCTCTCTAGGGCGTTACGTTTAAACTTTTTGAGTAACCAATTCATTGGTCTGGTTAAGAAGTACCCAAGGTGCTCCGTAGCTGGTCTATTGAGCAGCAAACCAATTACGGCTACCGAGACAACCAACGTCAGCAGCAAGACAATGAGTATCAACCTAAAGCTAGCTTGCTCTATCCTATTAGATAAAAATAGCATTAGTAGGCTCAGCAGTAATAATAAAATAAATGAGATAACAGTAAAGCCCAGCCAAAATGCCTGTGCCACAGTTGCAGTTTGGGTCGAAACTTTATTTTTTCTCAGCTGGCTACGTAGTATCGCAACACCACTTAACCCACCGGTCGGGAAAACAGTATTGGCGAAGTTCATAGTAACTACATCCTTAAATAATGTGCCAAATGGCACCCGGTAATTAAAATTTTTCAGATAAACCTGGAAGTACTTGGTGTTAGTCCAATAGTACATGTACCTCAAAACAATGACTACTAGCAGTAGCCAGACATTGACGCTACGAATTACAGATAAAAAGTTCGTGAGCTGGCCGAATTGTACTATCCCGAATAGTACAATCAAAATTAATGCTAAAAAGAAAAAGATATGCTTTAAACGCATAATTTCATTGTACCCTAGCTCGCCATTATATGGTATCACAAGCTATAATATTAGTATGCAAATAATCGTACTTGGTAGAGAAACAGCCCTTTGCTTGGCAGAAGCCGAAGCCTACTTTGGTAATGTTAAAAAAATTACACCCCAAATAGCTGAAATTGATACTGATAAACCCCAAGATATTAATAAACTCGGTGGTGCTATTAAGTTGGCTAATTTAAATTATAGCGATCTGAGTAGTATTAATGATGTTCAGCTGAAAATTGAAGAAATTTTGCAGGGCTTAAATACCAGTACCAAACTCAACTTCGGCTTAAGCTACTATGGAGACGGCAATATTAACCTAAGCGCTCTAGGGATAAAAATTAAAAAGTCTCTCAAAAAATTAGGCATAAAGCCAAGACTAGTTTTACCAAATTCAACCAGCCAGCTCAATGCGGCGTCAATTAAACACAACAAGCTGACGACTGGTGGCGCCGAACTGCTAATTATCAAAACCGGTTCAAAATATATGCTAGCGACTTCCTATGGCTTTCAGGATATCGATTCATACTCGAAGCGTGATTACGACAAACCCTGCCGGGATAGAAAGGTCGGTATGTTGCCCCCTAAACTCTCACAAATTATGATTAACCTCACTAAGCCCGATGCTAAGACAATGATAGTTGACCCCTTCGTGGGGTCTGGTGGCGTACTTATTGAGGCGGCACTAATGGGGTATAGCTGCGAGGGGAGTGATATCTCGCAGGCAATGACGGATTGTGCAAATAACAACATTGAGTGGTTTAAGGAAAATTTTGATAATTTAGGCGATATAGAAGTCACTAAACCCCAGGATGCTATATTACGCCAGTACCCTAACACGAGCTATTCAATAGCCACTGAAGGCTTCCTGGGTAGCAACTTTTTATCTAAGCCAACAATCCATTTAGTCAAAGAGCAACTACCAGAATTAAAAAAGCTCTACCTAGATTTCTTTGAAAATTTACGAAACCAGACCAATAAACCAAATAGAATATGCGTCTGTATGCCGTTTTGGCTTTTCCCCGACACCACCATTGAGCTTAAAATCATTGACGATATCTGTCAATTAGGCTATACTAATTGCGAGTTTACATCTGTTCGCCAAAGCACTCTTAGCTACCGCAGAGAGGGACAATTCACAGGCCGTCAGATTAACGTTTTTGAAACTAAGTAGGAGCATAACAACCAATGTCACACACAAAAGCCGGGGGTTCATCAAGAAACGGCAGAGATTCACAATCTAAAAGGCTAGGCGTAAAACGTTCTGGCGGGCAAGCCGTACAAACAGGCGATATTATAATTAGGCAAAGAGGCAGCAAATTTATTGCTGGATCGCACGTCGGAATTGGTAAGGACCATACGCTTTTTGCCCTACAGCCAGGCCTAGTAGAATTCAGAACTATTCAGAAAGCAGCCTTTACTGGCACCAAGCAACGCAAATCGCTGGTCAGCGTCGTTGCGAGTAGCTAACTTGTAGCAAGATATGGGGCCTAGCTACTATGCTTAGTGGCTTTTTTTTGTCCCTGGGCAAGAGTTCCGCTGGTAGAATGGTGCTTGATGGCACCGACAAAATCTCTAAATAATGGGTGGGGGCTACCTGGTCTAGATTTAAATTCTGGGTGGAACTGGGTTGCTACAAAAAATGGATGACCTTGATGCTCTATTATCTCAACTAATTTTAAATCGGGGGATGTAGCGGCTATTATTAACCCGGCACCTTCTAGTTGTTCTCGATAGTCATTATTAAATTCATACCTATGTCGATGCCTTTCAAGCACTGTGCTCTGGCCATAGGCTAGATATGAACGCGACTTTTTGTTTAGCCTCGCTTCATAGTTACCTAGCCTCATGCTGCCGCCTAGGTCTACCCCGATTTGGTCTGGCATAATATGTATTACCTGGTTTTTAGAGTTAGGGTCCATCTCGCTACTATTAGCACGCTCATCGTGCAATACCTCTCTGGCAAACTCTATCACGGCAGCCTGCATTCCCAGACATAACCCCAAGTATGGAATGTTGTTTTTCCTAGCATAGCGAGCTGATAAAATCTTACCCTCTATACCTCGGCAACCAAACCCACCGGGGACTACAATCCCATCTAGGTTTGCAAATTCGGCATCAGTACCAACTAACTTCTCGGAGTCTATCCATACAATATTAATACCTATATTATGATACCAACCAGCCGAGCGCAAGGCCTCAAAGACACTCAGGTAGGTGTCTTCATTACTCATATACTTGGCTATTACACCCACTCGGATTGAGTCCTTAGTCTGCTTAATTTTGTAAACTAGTTTCTCCCAGTCCTGCAGGTCAGGTTTGGTGCAAGCCAGCCTAAGTGATGAACAAATATAATCTCCGATGCCGGCTTCTTCCATCCGTAGCGGAACCTCATAGACGCTCTCGGCATTAGGTAGAGCTACAATCGCTTCCTTATCGACATCACAATATAGACTCATTTTCTCAAAAGCTTCGGCATTAATTGGCATATCAGAACGAATACACAAGATATCAGGCTGAATGCCTGCCTCTCTTAGATCTCTAACGCTATTCTGGGCGGGTTTGGTTTTAAACTCCTTACTAACGGCTAAATATGGCACAAAAACAACATGGGCGTATATCACATTCTCGGTGCCAACTCGACGCTTCATCTGCCTAATAGCTTCAATCCAGGCCATGGCTTCGTAATCTCCGACGGTTCCACCAATTTCTGCAATATGTAAATCACTACCCTCGCCAGATAAAATAATCTGATTCATAATCTCATTCGTAATATGCGGAATAATTTGAATAGTTTTGCCCAGGTACATGCCCTTGCGTTCATCGGACAACACCTTAGAATATATTCTGCCACTCATGGTAGATGATTTACGGGTTAGCTCGGTATCAATAAACCTCTCGTAGTGCCCAAGGTCAAGGTCCGTCTCACCGCCATCGCAGGTAACAAAAACTTCGCCGTGTTCAGCAGGGTTAAGGGTGCCGGCATCCATATTCAAATAAGGATCACACTTTTGCATTGTGACCTTTAGGCCCCGGGCTGACATAATCTTACCTATTGATGCTGCCGTGATACCCTTGCCTAGACCAGATATTACACCACCAGTCACAAAGATATATTTTGTTTTTATCTTAGATTTTGTTTTCATAAACCTCAGAACCCCCTCCCACATTTAACTATTCTTACTATAATAATGCCTATGCTAGGGCTAGGTCAAGACAAAACTACCAAGTTATTTATAAATAATGCACTACCTTGCTTCTTTTGCAAGTTCTATCGCCCGCTCAAGCTGCGGATCTCTACTATTGCTGATATCGTCGGCCGTCAATTTCACTTCAACTTCTGGCATGATACCTTCTTTGCTAATATTGGTGCCGTGAGGCGTAAACCAATTGGCAGTAGTGACTTTAACCGCTGGACCCTCGCAGCTGCCAGTAAGGAATACTTTATTGATACAAATGACTTCCTGAACACTCCCCTTACCATAAGTACGCTCACCCACCAATATCACTCTATTGTTATCGTTAAGTGCCCCAGCCAATATTTCTGAAGCAGAGGCGCTGCCCTCATTAATAAGCATAATAATCGGCATATTTGTCATCTCCCCGCCAACGATAGCGTAGTCTATTTTGGGTTTTGAGTTTCTGGACCTCTCCTCTACTACTGCTCCGCTAGAATAAAACTGCGAGGCAACCTCGACTGCTGTCTGCAAATAACCGCCTGGGTTATCCCTGACATCAACAATTATAACCTTGGCGCCCTGTGCCTTTAGGGCTTGCCCTGCTGATTTAACTTCATTGGCGGTATCCTCGCCAAAGCGTCTGATTTTAATGTAGCCGATATTATCTGGTTTCATTGAGTAGCTAACGCTAGGGACATTTATTAGTTCTCTGGTTATCTCTAACTCTCGTAGTGGTTCGCCGCCACGCACAATACCTAATTTTACCTTGGTGCCAGCCTCGCCACGAATCTTAGATACCGCCTCATCGATTGTTAGAGTCCGGGAATCTTCCCCGTCAATAGTAGCAATAATATCACCAGACCTAAGCCCAGCCCTGCTAGCCGGAGTGCCGTCGATTGGGGCAATTACAGTTAAGAGGGATTTCTTCTGGCCGACCTCAACACCAATACCTGATAGCTCACCATTTAAATCATTATTTAACTCCTCATTAGACTTTTCGTCCAGGAAGACAGTATAAGGATCGCCAAGTGCCGCTACAGCCCCTGCCGCAGCTCCCTCGGATAATTTTTGATAATTGATATCCCCATTATATTTTTGTTGCAAAATGGACTGCACTCGGTACAGCAAGGAGGTATCAAG
>SICO01000010.1 GCA_009691435.1 Candidatus Saccharimonadota bacterium
AGTAGCTACGCCTACTCTGCCAAGCCGGCCGAGCGTGAAGCGGCATTTAAGGCGCGTTTTGAGCAGTACGAAAAAAACATCGATAAGTTCTTTGTTGCCTATCAGGCGATAGTCAAGGACTGGGGTTACGAAACCAAAACTCGTGGCTTTGGTAGCGTCATTAGCATGCGCAATACAGCTAACCATATCGACGATAGCACAATCACAACCTTGATAGATGTATGTAGTAAAAATGTTGGAGTTTTCCAAAGCTATTTTAAGTTTAAGGCCAAGCAACTAGGTAAGTCCCAGCTAACGAGGTTTGATTTGTATGCACCAATCGGTGAGGCCAACACGAGCTATAGCTATCCAGATGCAATCGAGCTAGTCGATGCGGCCTTCAGGAGCTTTAGCACGACATTTGCCGATAACGCCAAAACCATCATCGCCCAAAACCACATCGACTCACATCCAGCCAGCACCAAGCGCGGAGGCGCATTCTGTATGACGGTGGCACCTTCGGTTACACCCTATGTGCTGCTTAATTTTGCCGGTAAAATGCGTGATGTTAGTACCTTGGCTCACGAGCTAGGACATGGGGTGCATAGCATTTATGCCAATGGGCATGGTATTTCGGCCCAGCACGCCACTCTGCCATTGGCCGAGACGGCCTCGACATTCGGCGAGATGATACTTTTTGAAAAAATCTTGTCCGAATCCAAAGATAATGAAACCAAGAGGCAACTACTGAGTGACAAAATGGCCGACAGCTATGCCACAATTTGTCGCCAAAACTTTATTGTGAAGTTCGAAATCCAGGCCCATGAAGCACTTCAGAAGGGTATCGAACAAAAAGATTTGAGCCAAATGTGGCTCGATAACCTTTTAGAGCAGTTCGGCGACAGCGTCGCGGTTGACGACATGTTCCGCTATGAGTGGTCCTATATCCCGCACATTATCCATACACCGTTTTATTGTTACAGCTACAACTTTGGTGAGCTGCTGAGTATGGCACTTTATGCCAAGTACAAATCCGAGGGGCAGAGCTTCGTAGCGAGTATCGAGAGTATCCTGCGAGCTGGTGGGTCGGAAGATCCCAAGAAGGTGCTCGAGTCGGTCGGCATCGATATGAGCTCGGCTGAGTTTTGGCAGGGTAGCTTCGAACTTTTGGCGAACTGGCAAAAAGAGCTCGAAGAGTTATGATAAAAGCCATCTTTTTTGATTTCTTCGGAGTTATCAATTTGGCTGGCGAACTAAACATCGAGCTAGCAGACTTCGTGAAGGCCAATCATGATAAGTATAAGTTTGCGGTGCTCTCAGCCGCAGAAATGGACCTACAGAGCTGGCTCGTTGCGAAGGGCATTAGTCAGTATTTTGATATCGTTCAGACCACAGCTGGAATTGGAATCAGCAAAACAGCCCCTGAATTCTTTACCATTCCTCTAAAAAAGCTCAATCTCCAGGCCAATGAGGTATTGTTTATAGATGATATTGAAACCTATATTTTGGTGGCGGATAAATTGGGCTTTAAGGTAGTTCTTTATGATTACAATGCCAATCTGCTCGACCAAATCAAGATAGAGGTATGAAACCTAGAACCAAAATGCTCATTCTGATAATATCAACCGTTACGGTGGTTTCGGCTATCTTTGTGATTATCTGGGTAGCATTAAAAACTCGCCATGAAGCTGTACAGGTACCCAGCAGCAAGAGTATTTTTATTGATCCCAGCATTGGTGCTGATGAGAGTAAGATATACCGCGAGGCAATCAAGGACGTGCTAGGTACAAAAGACTATGTTGTGGTAGAGTCAGGCACCAGCGACGCCGATATTGTAGTTAGTAGTGCCAGTTCAGCCGGCTTTCAGGCCCTGACAACCCATATAGTCGGTGTCCCCACGGTGCTCACCGGCCCGCAGATGGTTGAGCCAACCCAGGAGCCAGCCAGCTATATTAGACTGCCCGCCGACCTCAACGACGAATTGCCGAATATCAAAGAAAAACTGCAACAAACACTAAAAGCCCCCATTCTCTGGAGCCTGACTGTTGCTGGTGACATCATAATTGGCCGAACAGTATACCAGCAAGAGTCTAGGTTGGGCGACTACACTAGCTCATTTGTAAAAGTCAAAGATTTGCTCTCCAGTGCCGATTATACGATCGCCAATGCCGAATGGACGGCTGCCGACGGAATTGCCTACCCACTGCAAGGTATGAACTTCGCATCGCCCACCAAATCACTAGATGGCCTGACATATGCCGGCATCGACGCCGTGAGTCTGGCCAATAACCATAGTATGAACGGCGGTGGGGTAGCTTTCGAACAGATGCTTACTAGTCTCACCAACCGTGGTATTGGCTATTTTGGAGCCGGCAAGGACTACGCCCAGGCGCATGCGCCATATATTGCCGATATCAAAGGTACTAAGGTAGCATTTTTGGGCTACACTGCAATACCAGGTAATTTTGAAGCTGGACCCAATAGTACCGGTAATGCTTTTATAAAAATTGCTCCTTGGTACCCATTTAATGAGGCTAGTATCGCACAAATGGAGGCAGATATAAAAACGGCCAAGATAAAAGCCGAGGTCGTAATACCTTTTTTTCACTGGAGCGAAGAGTATGTTCATGTTCCTAACGAGCAAATGCGGCAAGTTGCCCACAGAGCGGTCGAGGCCGGAGCCACAATGGTGGTAGCCAGCCATCCGCACTGGGTTCAGGGCATCGAGTGGTACAAAGATACACTAATAGCCTATAGTCTGGGCAACTTTGTGTTTGACCAAGAGCAGAGCCTCAAAACCAAGCAAGGCGTGGTTTTATCGACCGAGTTTGCTGGCAACAGGCTCACCAAAGCCTCTTTTACGCCGATTCAAATCGAAGATTACTACCAACCACATATCCTCGACGGGGCCGCAGGGCAAGAAGTTCTCAATAACATCTACGCTCATAGCTATTGGAAAAATTAATTTTTTAATTGTTACTTATAGTTTCAGAAAAGAGAGCCGATATATAGCCAGTGCAAAGGCCACAGACAGGGGAGCGTGTATGATAAAACCAAAATAGCTGATGTTGCCCAGTATAGCCGCATATACCAACCCTAATGTAAGGGCCAAATTAAACACCAGTAAGCTTTGGTAGCAATATTTTTTGATTGCTACCTTGTCGCTGGAGCTATCTATTAGGTATGCCGATGATAACGAAAAAAACGCCACTGCTAGGGCCAGCAACCCACAGGTCTGGATTAGGCTGGTTGGTATATCTACACCACCTATCTGTTTTATTAGTTCGGGTGTTAGTATCATTGCGATTCCAAGCCCAAGCCCAATTAAGAAGCTAGTCGTCAAAAGTGGATATTGTACTAACCCGGTTTTTGGTACTAAGATTATTTTTTGCTCTTCAGTTTTAAATTTAGCGAGCACGAATTGATACAAAAGCGCTGCCCGGTGGTTGCCTTGGGTCCGTCATCGAACAGGTGCCCTAAGTGAGCGCCACATTTTGAGCAACTCACTTCGGTGCGCTTCATGCCGTAGTGTTCGTCTTGATGCATCTCAACAGAGCTCGGAACAGCCTTATCAAAGCTCGGCCAGCCCGTTCCGCTATCGAATTTAGTATCACTTTCAAATAACTTTTGTCCACAGACCGAGCAATAATAACTACCATCGGCGTGCTCCTTCCAGTATTTGCCTGTAAAAGCTGGCTCGGTGCCTTGCTCTTGGGTCACATGATAGGTCATGGGGTCGAGTTTTTTTTGAAGTTCTTTTTTTTGCACCAAACTCTCCTATTTTATTATTGTAATGCTTTATAATGTTAGTATGCGAAACCTAAATTCTAAAAGCGTCTTAATAACTGGCTCTAGCAGAGGCATCGGTGCCGAAACGGCCATTGCCTTTGCTAAGCAAGGTTGTGATATTATTATAACCTTTTTGGGAGAAATTAGCTCTGCCGAGGTAACCCAAAAAAAATGTCTGGTAAATGGGGCCAAATCGGTCGAGCTAATTAACCTTGACGTCAGAAGCACGGCCAGTATTCGCTCGGCCTTAAAAACTGTCAATCTAAAATATGGCGGTATTGATATTCTTGTTAATAACGCTGGAGTTATCAGGTGGAAGAAATTCGAATCGCAGTCCGACGAAGATATCTTGGACCAAATCGAGACTAACCTAGTTGGGTTAATAATGCTCACTAAATACGCCCTGCCGCATATTAAAGACACCATTATCAACATCACAAGTGGCTCGGCATCGCACCCGGTGGTAGATTTGAGTGTTTATTGCGCCAGTAAGTACGGCGTCAGGGGTTTTACCGAGGTTCTTGCTATTGAGAAACCTAGCCTGAATGTATACTCGGTTAGTCCCACGATGACATCGACCGAAACGACCGATTTTCATGGCATGCCAGCTGAGCGAGTTGCCGATGTTGTGGTCCAGACCGCCAAAGACGGCCACGGCAAACCTAGCGGAGCAGACATCAAGGTCTGGGAAGTAATTGCTCAAAAATACGCTACAACACCGTGGAGTTAGCACTAAATAAGATAATTGTAAGAAAGTAATTATGGTAAAAGCACAAATCAATAGTGAATTAGCGGATTTTGGGGGAGGTTGTTTTTGGGGAGTCGAGGAGGTGTTCAGAAAAATCCCAGGAGTTATCGATACCAAAGCCGGCTACGAGGGTGGGCATACCAAGAGCCCAAGCTACGAGCAGGTTTGCACGCATACTACTGGGCATGCCGAGACAGTGCAGATAGAGTTTGACCCAAAAAAAGTTAGCTACATGGATCTCTTGGATATCTTTTTTGAAAACCACGACCCCTCCCAAGTGGACAGACAGGGGCCCGACATCGGCGATAGCTACCGCAGTGTAGTTTTTTATCACGGTCAGAAACAGCAAGCAGCCGTCGAGAAAAAAATCAGAGAACTTGAACAGGCTGGTCAGTACCAAGATCCGATTGCCACCCAACTCATTGCCGCAGGTACCTTCTGGAAGGCCGAAGAGTACCATCAGCAGTACCTCCATAAGCGCAATTTAAATGTCTGTCACTAGGGTTTTTAGTATTTATAGATTCCAGGAAACTACCACCGTCTAGCGCAAGCTGTGCTTATGTTGCTACAATAAGTCTATGAACAAGTATCAGCTAACCAACAAAGATGCGGACTTGCTCGCCAGGGGCGGTGGGGGCGGGTCTTCTTCAGGTGGGGGCGGGTCTTCTTCAGGTGGCAGCAGTAGTTCGGGTGGCTATGTTGGAGGCACTTCAGGTTCGGACCAGAATGATTCATATTTAGTATGGCCGGCATTGATATTTTTTGCTATATTCTTGATTTTTTACTATGTAATTAAAAAGTACGGAGGTCAAAACAATGCAGTTGGTGCTAAACCTGAAGGGTTCATTGACCCCTTTTCAAGCAAGGTTGCTACCCCAGAGCAAAAAAAGCTGGCCACAGATGCCAAGGAAACATTTATGAAGTTCCAGAAGTCTTGGTCCGATTTCGACCTAAAAAGTATGAAAGAAATTGCATCAGAAGAGTACTTCAAAAAGATGGCTCTAGAGCTTAATATTATCCACAATTACGGACGACAAAACGTCATGGAAAATACCAAAATATCGAAGGTATTGATATTCGAGCAGGACAATTATAGCGCCAGCTTTGCAATATACTTTGTTGCATCAGCAAAAGACAGGTTGGTCGATACCAAAGCTGGTAAAGATTTATTTGTCGACAATTCGGTTTTTGCAGAAACATGGCATTTCATTAGCTCTGGCTCTGGTTATCTGCTCGATGGCATCGACCAATCTACGGCCGATGCATCGAAATTTGATAGCGGTATAGCTGGCTTTGCTAAGTCTAACGGATTTTACTACGACCCAGATTTTGGCTGGCTGATGATGCCAACTAGGGGTGCCATATTTGGACACGCCGGTTTTGGGCAGGCCGATATCAATAACCACGTAGTGGGGTACTATAAAAATGTTGTGGTAGAGTTCTATAGCTATCAGCCCAGGGCAGGGTCTGGCATCAAGCCTATGACAGTCGCGCAGGCGATTTTGCCCAAGCACTACGACGATATTTTAGTCACAGAAAAGAGCTGGTATCGGTTTAAGCCAAAACAAAAAGGTCTAACCAAAATAAACACCGAAAGCAACACCTTTAATAAAAAGTTTGCAGTCTGGGCCGCTAGGCCAGACCGAGCAACTAGCTTTGAGCTGTTGGCACCGAACTTCATGGAAAAAATATACGGCCTTGATTTTGAGATCAACATCGAAGTGGTCGATAATGTCTTGTATCTCTATTGTCCTGACGCCAAAATCAACTACCAACAGATGCTGGAGGTTCTGAGCTGGGCTTTTGAGGAGATGAAGCTATGAATATAGTCCAAAACAACACCACCATTGTCCTCGAGGTAGCTGGCTCGAAGGCAGCAGCATTTATAACAATCGACGTGCTAATTGTTTTTGTCATTACTAACTCTAATTGTGTGGCATTTCGCCTGAATAGTCTTATTACTACAATTAAGCTAGTATTGTTTGAACTCAAGTGTAAAAGCTGGCACCGCGTATTAGTTATTGTAGGTAGCTATGGAATCTGAAAAATTTGATATTTCTAAAATTTATCCAGTACTCTATAAAGCGTCAAAGGACAAACCGACCATTATAAATGTACCGGTGCTTAGGATATTAGCGATTAACGGTGAGGGTGACCAAAAAGGCCCTAGATTTAAGGATTCTATAGATGCCTTATATGCCGTGGCTTATGCTATCAGGTCCTTGCCCAGAAAAAACATTATTCTAGATGGTTTTGTTGACTTTAATACTACTCCGCTAGAAGCAATGTGGAGCATGAAGAATGGTTCAATATTCGACGCTAGCCAAAAAAACAACTTATTGTGGGAGGTATTTATTGTTGTGCCGGGCTTTGTTACGCAAAAGGTTGTTAACATGGCGATTACCCAAACCTCATTATTGCAACCCAACGAGCGTTACCATGATTTACATATTTCGTCATTGCAGGAAAAAACTTCGATTCAAATTTTGCACACCGGCTCACTGAAGGGTTTGCGCAAAGCCACTACTCTACTTGGCACTCATTTACTTAAAAAGGGCTATAAGCCCGCCTTGAGGCACCACGAAATCTATTTTAGCGATCCGACCCGCATAAAAACAGGTAGGTTACGAGTGATAGTAAGACAACCAGTTACTAAAGTCTAAATTGGTAGGTACTTTTAGCCTTATCTAGAATAGTCTTTTCTGGTAACTATAAAACTATTTATCCCTTATGATATAATTCAAACATCAATAAGGAGGTGCTATGTCAAAAGGTAAATCATTAAATACAAAGCTGATAGTTGGTGTGATCGCATTGGTGCTGATAGTTGCGACTGTGTTCTTGACCGCTCATAGTAGCTTTTCTGGTAAGCTCCAGTCGGTCACTATTAGTGTTAATTCTGGCCCAGTATCCCCAGAATTTCAAGAAACTACGACTTTAGAGCTGACCGAGAGTAAATGCGAGATTACAACAGTTAAGACGGTCTCAAATGATACTACTACCGAACCATGTAATTTACAGTCAGGTAAATTTACTGACATATCAAAGGATATTGTTACATATGGAGTGGTAGATAAGATAGTTGCCAATAACTCTAAGCCGATTTCCCAAGAAAACCAAATTGGAGGCCCGATCGGTGGTAAGACCTATACTATTAGTATCAAGCTAAATAATGGTACTACCTACACTACCCAATCAAATACTAGTTTCACGGCAAGCATCCAGCCTATGTTAGATAATTTAGGTTTGTATGTCGATAACTTTTCAGATTTAGGTATTTAGGCCCGCTACCTAAGAGAAAGTCTTCTTTGTAAAAGCCGATAGCTTTTGCTGACCAGACGTGATGAGCTGTTTAGCTTTGGCGGTGTTTGTTAGCCAGCTAATGGCGAGAGCGACAGCTGCGACCGATAGCAGTATCCAGCCATAGCCTTTAGTCATTAAGCAGAAGTTATTAACCAAATTATTGACCAAGGCATCGGTCGGTCCCGATGAGGGCAATAGCGATGCACTGATTGCAGGACCACCGAACGATAGTCCCAGCACTACCCCGCCAGATACCCCGAAGGCCAGATAGCAGGTCTTGAGGAGCCTTCGCAGGTCCTTGATGTTTAGCAACAGTACACCCAAGATATTTATTAGTAATATTACCCACAATGCACTTGTAACGATACTAATTATCTCTAAGGCCGAATGTAGCTTGACCAAGACTGCTAGTGGGGAGTTGGGGTTTTTTTCGACATCTAGGATTGTAATCGTATCGGGGACAGATTTTATAAATTCAGAGGTAGTATCGGCCAGTCCTTGTGGTAAGCCAACTGCCGGCAGGTAGTTCTCGGCCTGCAACTTAAAAGCCACCGTGTCAAAGACAATCTTTTTTTCTGCAATCTTGGTTGCTTTATTGGTTAATTTATAGAGGTTTATAATGGCTGGCTCGGCAACCTTAGAAACGTTTTCTGGAGTTACGATTATATCCACAATCTTTGTGATTATGGCTCGCTTGATAAAGTTATTTTTGATATTATCAGGCAGGTTATCGTTGATTTCATTTTTGGCGATTTCGGCGATATTATCAAAAGCTCGGGATTCTTTTAAGAACAGGTAGCTTCTAGCGCCAGTAGTAAAGTTATCCCTGAGGATAGTAGCAAAGCTAGTAAGTACTAATGTAATTGTCAGTAAAACTAATGCAAACCTGTTCCAGCCAGCATACGCTTTTTTAGTTTTTAAGCTAGCTGTCATAAAAAGTTATTCTGAGCTAGTCTTTGGGTAAAAGACAAGGCCCATAACACCTAGAACTAGACCAACAATTATGGAGTATAGGGCAATGACGTAAACTAAATCAAGGATTGCAATAAGCGGGCTATTTAATACATAGATTCCAAATAGTATTGATATTGCACCGACCAAGACTAATAGTAAGTTCCCGGCATTATTTTTAGTAGTAAAACCTAGGTAGATGTCTACTACGCCATAAACAATCGCTAAAACAGCTATTAAAAAGGCTACAATTTCGCCAGTTAGCATTGGCTTAGCAATTAAGTAGATACCTACTATAATCCCGATCAAACCAAGTATTACTGTAACCACAGCATGATTTTTCTTAGGTTCAAAAAGCGTTACGATACCAGTTAATAGTATATTGAATGCGAAAGCATAGATTAGCACAATTAGCGTAATTCCAGGCAAAAGCAAAAGAATTGCTCCCAACGCTAGGCTCATAACAGCTCTTAATAATATTGCATTTTTAGATGGTAAAACCGCGATTTCCATAAAACCTCCTTAATTAATATATATATATTATATGCTATAAGCTACACAATATGCAACATTATATTTTGTAAGAATACTATACTTAAATTAATCTTTTGCTACGCCAAAAATTCTCAGTAGAAACAAGAAAAGATTTAAAAAATCTAGGTAGAGGCTTAGGGCGCCGAGGATTGCTAGGTTCCCAGCACTACCGAACTGGGCATAGACCTTCTTTATTTTTTGGATATCATAGGCAGTCAAGCCTAAGAATATTACTACGCCCAAATATGACATAATAAGCTCTAGGGTACTTGAACCTATAAATATATTAACCAGGCTGGCAATGATGATGCCAAGCAAACCCATTATCAGTAGCATCCCTAGTTTGCTTAAATCAACTTTAGTAGTGTACCCAATGATTGCCATGACCAGGAACATACTGCCAGCGATAAAAAACACTCGCATGATTGAGGTATTGGTGTAGGCTAAGAAAACCATGGATAGGGTTGCACCTACGCTGGCGGCATAGGCTAAAAACGCCGCCCTAGCGGCATTAGCAGATAGTTTGGTAATGCGAGCCGAGAGGAATATAACAATCCCAAATTGTAAGACCACTAGTATTAAAAAAGATATCGGATTTAAAACTAGCGCTTGGATGTTCTCACCACTAGTAGAGATTAGATAGCCAATAATACCACTGACAGATAGCCCGGTGAACATCCAGGCGAATACTCCTGCCATGTAGCTACTAAATGTCTCAGTTGATTGAGTCTTGGCTTCGCTTTGTTCCATTTGTTCTACTTAACTCCTTTAGAATTCTTAGCAGGGTTCCTAACCAGTGTTTCAAAACCCAGTACCAGTCCAATAGCTATAGAGTAGAGCCCTACAACCCATATCAGCGTTAGGCTACCTTCAAGCGGGTTAAATGCTATATAGACCGCAAAGATTATTGATAGTAGCCCAGCTAGTAAAAATACCCAGCTACCAGGCTTGTTGCTGCCGGTTTGCTTAAGCCCGAGCATTAAATCTATCACTCCATACATAAAAGCCCAGCAAGCCAGTAGTAGGCTTAATACTATTACGCCTGCTAATGGTCTAGAAAGCATATAGACACCAGCACCGACTGCTAGTAGGCCTAGTATGACCGTTAAGATCGAGTGTTTATTTTTGGTGTCAATTGTTGGTTCAAAAATCATAAATATACCTAGTATTAATAGGTTGACTGCAAAGGCCACAGAGACAACGAGCAAACTAAGCCCAGGCAGTAGCAGCAGAGTAGCTCCGAACAGAATATTAATGACACTTCTTAGCAACATTGAGTTGCGTGATGGCGAATTAACTAGATCCATAATATAGCTCCTTTAATAATTATAAATAGATTATACATTAAGTAGCTAGCAATAGTGCATATTTATTCTTGTTCTGTGCCAGATTGAGTGAGCTTTTCTGCGTAATCAGCTCCTAGAATCACAGTAATATCTTGGCCTAGTAGTGGTTTTGCATTTTCGGGTGGTGGCGTCGCCTTTACGCCCAATAGGTCCTCAAGATATTTAACGGTATTGGGTTTTTTGCCATTGGAATAGTCAATAATTTGGCTTGCAGTATAGTCGTTTGAGCTTGCATTTTGTACAGTGATTATTCTAATTGGGATACCGGCGTTAGTTAATTTTATCTCTAGTTTGCCAGCTAAGCCAACGCTTGAGGTACCATTTTGGATGACTATTGCGGGGCCTTCTACCCAGATTGGGCCATAAATAAATATTTCTTTTATAAATTTTTTAATTTCATCAAAATTGCCAGATGCTGGGAGCAGGTCACTGCTGGATGGGTCTTGCTTTAAGAATCCATTAGCTTGAGTGGACAGCACGGCATTGATGGTATTTTCGGGGGTAATTTTTTTACTAATTTCATAGGCGCGTTGTAGCTCGGTAAGGCTCATATTGGTCTTAATATTATCAGCGGCAGCTCCTACCAGGCCGCTTATTTTTTTAGCGTTAAATAGTGTTTCGTTGCTCGTGGCTTTCTGGCGGAGTGCAGCGAGGACTTCTTGTTGGCGGATTGCCCTACCAAAATCATCCCCGCAATTACCTTTTCTACAACGGGCATATTTTAAAGCAGTGGAGCCATCCATATGGGTTTGGCCAGCACTAATTTTGAAGCCACAGCTTCGACCTTCATTTTTCTCGCATGGGTACTCTGGGTCGTTAAGGGCTTCCTTAACATTAATATCTATCCCCCCTACAGCATCTACGGCCTGTTTGAGCCCGGAAAAGTTAGCTCTTAGGTAGTAGTGGATTGGTATCCCTAAAGTTTCCTCGATTGTCTCTTGAGCTAATTCGATGCCCCGAGGGGGATCTTCGGCTTCACCAAGAGCATGGGCGTTATTAATTTTTAAATATCCTTCACCAGGCACATAGACTCTGGTATCACGCGGGATACTAATTAGTGCAACTTTATTGTTCTTGGTATCTAGGCTCACTATCATATTTGTATCAGCTAGTGTTTCGCCTTCGTGCCCAGGGTCACCAACGCCTAGTAGTAGTATATTGACTCTGCCTTCATCCTCGCCCCTTAGTTTGCTAGAAAAGTTAAAAGGGTTCGTGCTAATTTTGCCAGCTATAAAAGCTAGGTATGTAAATATACCGCCACCGAGCAACAGCAAAAATAGTAGCGTAAATATGATTATACGTTTAATTCTTTTTTTCCTCTTAGCTTTCTTTTGGAGCAGCTTGGGGTCTAATAATGTATTGCTAGCGTTACTGTTCATTGGGTCAAGCTCCTGCGCCAGTGAGTCTTCAGATTGCTGGAATTCGTCATTTTCAGGGTCATACACAAAATCGGGCTTAGGCTCGTGCGCCTTGGGGTGACTACTCTTAGGTTGTTTCTTTGCTTTTGACATACGACCTATTATAACGCTTTTACAGACATAATGTGACTAGAGTTATAAGCATTTTTGTGCTATGGTATTCCGATGAAAAATAGTATTTATAATAATTTTAAATCTGACATCGAAGAAATCACAGCCGAGCTCTGTGCCGCCGAAAAGTCTCCAGCGGTTTTTTTAAGCAAAGACTTCACCGCACTCATAGAGCGGCTAGAGCATATTGCTCGTGACCGCCAGTACAATGAGTTACCAAAGAAGCTTTTAGATACAGCACACTTTCGTAATTTAGCCCATCAGACTAGGCGTATCTATGAATTGTTCGAGGTTTTTCTGGAGACATCTACCTATTTCGATATAGTTTCTGGCAAAATAGACTTTCTTAAGGACCAATTCATTGACCGTACCTTTGAGTTCGCCAAAAAGGAATCCTTAGAAGCTGGTTTTACGCCCGAATCAAAAGTTATATTTATTGGCGGCGGCCCATTTCCCGAAACGGCGATTGCTTATAGCAAACAGAATAATTGTAAAATCACAATTCTAGACAATAACGCCGAAGCTGTTGTTCTCTCTACCAAAATTATCTCTGAGCTACGGCTAGATAAGACCATTAGCATCAGGTATTCCGATGCTAAGGAGTATGACTTCTCGGGCTATACCCATATCGTTGTGGCCGCCCTCGCCAGACCAAAACCGCCAATCTTGCGTCAAATCTGCGATACGATGCGTATTGACGCGGTGGTGGTATGTCGTAGCGTCGAGGGACTGAGGGTGTTTATTTATGAGCCAGCCAACGACGAACTACTAGAGCATTTTAATCACCAGAGCAAGGTCTACGGCGACGACAAAACCATAGTACATAGCTTGATACTAAAAAAATATTCCGATCATTCTCATTCTTAAACCCAAAAATATGAATAATATCTGGCAAAATCTTAAAGAATCTAAACAGCCATTTTGCGTATTGGCTCCGATGGACGACGTAACCGACACGGTTTTTAGGCAAATAGTCGCCAAGCACGCCCCGGCCGACTTAATGATGACTGAGTTTGCTAATGCCGATGGATATTGTAGCCCTGGCAAGGAGGCAATCAAAACTCGGCTTCGTTTGAGTCCTAGCGAGGGCCCTGTAATTGCACAAATCTGGGGCATTAACCCTGATAATTACTATATTATGGCGAGGGATTTAGTTGATATGGGCTTTGCTGGCATTGATATTAACATGGGTTGCCCTGTAAAAGATATGATCAAAAAAGGTGCTTGTAGCGCAATGATTCAAAACCACGCACTAGCTGCCGAGGCCATTGCCGCGACTATCAAAGGAGTTAAGGGTCAGATTCCAGTTAGCGTCAAAACTCGGATTGGTTTTAATACTATAGATACTGAAAATTGGATTGGGTTTTTATTGCAACAAAAGCTAGATGCCATAACCGTACATAGTCGTACCAAAAAAGAAATGAGTAAAGTGCCGGCCCATTGGGATGAAGTAGCAAAGGCCGTTACTCTGCGCGATAAGATTGCTCCCAAGACCGTTATAATCGGCAATGGCGATGTGCTAACTAGGCAGGAAGCCATGGCTCGAACCAAGCAAACTGGTGTTGATGGCATTATGATGGGCCGAGGTATATTCTATAATTTATTTATTTTTGATGAGAACCAAAAAGAGCACAGCCTTGCCGAAATGCTGGGTATCTTGATGGAGCACATCATGCTGTATCAAAAAACCTGGGGGGATAGTAAGACGTTTGAACCTCTTAAGAAGTTTTTTAAGCTGTATATCAATGGCTTTGATGGCTCGGCTAGCATTAGGGCTTTATTGATGGATACAAAATCTGCCCAAGAAGCTTTAGAAATAATAGGTATAATACTAAAAACAGGTTAAAATATAGTAATAAAATAGCAAGGAGAACAATGAGTAAAAACAGCCACGCCAAACATGAACATCAAAAGGTCCATAGCACCCATAACTCCCCAGGGTATGAAAAGCCCCACGAAGACTACCAGGCTGGAGCTTTTGGAGATGTTATCATCGGGCTACTTATTTTTGGGCTAGCATTGGTTTTTATTTTACCTTTTGCCACGGTTCTTTCTGATTCGGCGCTACTGATAGTATTTGGCATATACTTTATTGCTATTTTGGCTTTCATAATCTTTGTTGTTAAAAAAAACAAGCGCAAAATAGCTAACTAATATCAGGGGTATAGTAATGGTAGTAATGAGTAAAAATCGTAAAAAGTTATTAATTCTTCTGGCCGTAGGTGGAGTGTTGGCATTAGGGGGTTACGTTATTTTTAACAGGATGACTAGTATAAAACCCGAAAGCACAACGATTGCCGGCTGCGACACATTACTGGCTTGCCAGCAGAATACTACGTCCCAAACGGCAGGAGTGTACAAGACCTATGAGGCATCGGATTTGTCAAAAGCCGAGAGTGGGCAGGTTGTGTTATTTTTTAATGCTAAGTGGTGCCCATCCTGTCAGGCAGCCAATGCTAATTTTCAGAAGGAGCAATTGCCTGATAACCTCACTATCTTGAGCCTTGATTACGATAAGAATCATGATTTAAAAAAGAAATACGGAGTAACTCACCAGCACACCTTCGTGCAAGTTGATGCAGACGGGAATCAGATCAAGAAGTGGTCTGGCAGTAATAGTGTCGATCAAGTTACCGACCAGTTAGTCAAATAATGCTAGAAATTATTAGTTTTTTATTTGTATCATTTTTGGCAGGGGTGCTGACGGCTATGGCACCTTGTGTTTTACCCATCATACCGGTAGTCGTGGGTGGGTCAATTGTTTCAGAAGAAAAAAATAGAGCATATATTGTAATAGGCTCACTGTTTGTTTCTATTATATTATTTACCTTTTTGCTCAAAGCCAGCACTATGTTTTTGGGTATTCCAGCTTGGGTTTGGGGCTTATTATCTGGGATTATAGTTATTTTGTTTGGCGTTAGCTTGCTATTCCCCCATTTATGGGGGGCAGTTGAGGCTAAAATGCGTTTCTATAAAAAGTCTAACCAAGTGCTTGGCAAGGCCTATCAAAGGAGAGGTTTTTGGGGTGCAGTATTTGTAGGGGCTGCACTTGGGCCGATTTTTAGTAGCTGTAGCCCTGTATATTTACTAATACTTTCAGTAGTCTTGCCAGTTAGCTTCATCAAAGGTTTTTTGTATGTCCTAGCTTATGTCTTTGGGCTCTGCCTGGTATTATTACTCGTCACAAAATTCGGGCAGCGACTAGTCAAGAAGTTTAACTGGCTTGAAGACCCTAACGGTTGGTTTAAAAGAGGACTAGGTATTTTACTGATTATAGTTGGTTTGGCGGTGATACTTGGGCTAGATAAGGTTTTACAGGCTTGGTTAATAGAAAATAATATTTATAGAATTGACCTAGAACAGAACCTAATAAAATAGTCGCCTGCATGGGTTGCAAGCGACCAGTATAGTCCCTAGGGAACTATTTAATAACAGTGCCCGAGTAGGGGTTAATGAGAGCTGCTTCGAGCCCGCCTATACGCAGACCGTCAAAGACAACAATTGGGAGGTGGTTCTCCATGGCGTGCGTTGCAGCCGTGGGGTCCATCACCTTAAGCTCATCATTGATGATATCTAGGTAGGTTAACTCCTCATACCGAACTGCATCGGGGTTTGTCTTGGGGTCATCGGAGTAAACTCCGTCCACACCATTTTTGGCCATTAGCAGTACTTCAGCTTCGATTTCGACGGAACGAAGTGCTGCAGCCGTGTCGGTCGTGAAGGTCGGGTTACCAGTGCCTCCAGCCAAGATTACGACTCGACCTTTTTCGAGGTGTCTGATGGCACGCCGACGGATATAGGGTTCAGCAACTTTTTCCATGCTGATTGCAGTCATAACTCGGGTTGGTTGATCGAGTTTCTCAAGATGGTCCTGCAAGCATAGACCATTCATAACTGTTGCCAGCATGCCAGCATAGTCAGCTTGGTTGCGGTCCATTTCGGGGTGTTGTTTACCCCTCCAGAAATTACCCCCTCCAACTACAATGGCTAGTTCGACATCGAGGTCCTGACGAGCAATCACGATTTCTTGGGCAAATCTTCTCATAACATCAGCATCAATGCCTGATTCTTGGTTGCCCATTAGGGCTTCACCGCTGAGCTTGAGTAGCGCCCTCTGATAACCGCATGATAGTCTGATATCAGGAAGCTCAAAAAGCCTGTTTTGTAAATCTAGTGCCATGCCTCTCCTTATGGTCGGAAATGTTGACGAGCATCATAATAGTTTTATCAGACATCTTGCTTGAGTGCAAGGGTAATTAATTTGGAGAAAAAAGTTATTTATTGTTATAATCCAGAATATGTCGAGTAACATCTTTGTTCTACTTTATTATAAATTCGTAGCTATCGCTGACCCAAAATTTGAGACTGTTCAGCATAAATTGGTCTGTAATGGCATTGGCCTGAAGGGTCGTATTATCATTAGCGAGGAGGGCATTAATGGTACGGTGGCTGGCACTAGTACTCAATTACGGCAGTACGTGGAGTATATGAACGAGCATCCGTATTTCAAGGCGATTACATTTAAGCGCTCTACTGCCGGCAAGCTACCTTTTGCAAAACTGATAGTAAAGTACCGCCCAGAGATTGTAACACTGGGTAAAAAAGTTGATATTAAAAAGGTTGGTAAATATCTCAAGCCAGAGCAAATGCACCAGCTCTTTGAGAAAGGTGAAGATATGGTAGTGGTAGACATGCGTAATAATTATGAATACGAAGTAGGTCGATTTGAGGGTGCGATTCAGCCTGATACGGCTAAGTTTTATGAGCTTCCCGAAAAGATAAAAAACCTCAAGCTAGACAAGAACAAAAAAGTCGTTACATACTGCACCGGTGGGATCCGCTGCGAAAAAGCCACAGCGCTACTTGCCGAAGAAGGCTTTACGGATGTTTATCAACTCGAAGGTGGCATCGTAAAATACCTTGAAGAATATCCCGACGGCTATTTTAAGGGCAAAAACTTTGTTTTTGATGAGCGTATGATAACCAACGCCGATACCGAGAGCGGCCAAAGCGTACTTGGTAAATGTGCACATTGTAAAAAGCCTAACGATCGCTATACTGATTGTGCTAAACCCGATTGTCACCAGCTATTTATTTGCTGTAAGGATTGCGATAAAAAGCATTCGGGCCTGTGCCCAGTTGCACTAAAGGGTTTAAGCAAAAAAACTTAAAGTTTAGCGAGCTCCTCACGGACAACTTTTCTGTCATCCCAAGGCGAAGATTTACCATTAATTACTATTGATTGTTCACTACCCTTGCCAGTGATTAAAACTAAATCATCCTTTTGGGCTAGCTTGAGCGCCTGTCGTATACCCTCGCGTCTATCTGGCACAATAAACATACTTTGATTCTCAACGGCGCCAACCTGGAGTGCACCGGCCTTAATATCATTGATAATTGTATCGGGGTCGTCATCGTAAGGATCGACATTACTAAGCACTATCATATCTGAACCCTTAGCGCATATTGCACCCATATCGGGGCGTTTGGCGCTGTCACGTCCACCACCCTCAGCCCCCAAAAGGGTAATAATTTTGCCGCCGCTGGATTTCATATTTTTGGCGCTATCCATGAGTGCGGTCATGCTAGCTTGCTCGTGGGCGTAATCGACCACCACAGTAAAAGGCTGTTTGCCCTCAATCACTTCCATGCGGCCCGGGATGGCGGGGAGCTTGGCCAGCCCAGCCTTAATGGCTGTTTTATTAACTCCGAGAGAGATAGCAGTAGCAATGGCGCCAGTTGCATTAATGGCGTTTATTTTACCGAGTATTTTGGTATTATAATTATCACCATTAACATCAAAACTAATTTTATCTGGCATTTGAGCGATATTACTCATTCTAAAATCGGCATCTTTGGACCGACCAAAAGTAATTTTCATGTCAGCTTGGAATATTAGATAGTCCTTAGCGTCTTTGCTGTCGATATTAGCAATGATTATTTTAGGAGGTTTTTGTAAATCAATGGTTTTACGCTTGCTACTACTAAGCTTATTAAATACTCGCTTATTGTGTTTGTGTAGAGTTGCTAGATTAAAGTTGTGGGCAGCCATTAGTTCATTGGTAACATTCGTAAATATCAAAGCATCAAAATTGATGCCAATATGCCGATATTGGGCCTGTCCTTCAGAAGGTACCTCCATAATGACATATTTACATTTAATGCTAACGAACTTGGCGAGTATTTTTTGCAGTATAAAGGCTCCCGGCATTGTCATATGGTAGGGGTTGAGCACTTCTTTGTTGCCGTAGCGGATATTTGCCGTTCCTATTAAGCCAACCTTTGTGCCATCGGCTGAGAGTATAGACCAAAGCATATTAGCAGTGGTAGTCTTGCCTTTGCTACCAATAACTCCAATCACAATCATCTGGTTGCTGGGGTGTCTGTATTTTAATGTAGCAGCGACAGATTCCGAGTAATGCAAAAAGTTCAGAGTAGATTGGGGCACAATAGGTTGAATAATTTTTTTCAGCAACTTTTTCATAAATACTATTATAACTTAAAATTTATTACTTGAAGCCCTACCACGTTAGGTTATAATAACTCAGATGGTAAAAATATATTCAGCCCGGACGTGTCTCGGTAGTTTCAATAAGGGAACCGAGTTAGCACCAAAGGAGATACTGGGCCGTAGCCTGATGTCTGGACTAGCAAAAAATGCTATACAATCCCAGCTTGGTGCTACCGAAGAATTATTACGCGCCGACAAGGGTGATGCAGTAAATGCTCATTATAGGTCGGCACTTGTAGAATTTAATAAGAGTCTATACAAAAAAATAATTAAATCTACAAGTAGCACTGATATTGCTCTAACTCTTGGCGGTGACCACGCGATTTCTATTGCCACGATGTTTGCTACAAAAAAACGGCACAGCGACTGTGTAGTTGTTTATATTGATGCCCACCCTGATTGTAATGAACCCCAGAGCTCCCCGACGGGCAATATTCATGGCATGCCATTGGCGACTGTTTTGGGTGATAGCCTGTACTCAGATTTTAAACTTCCTAAATATCGCTACGATGAGGTTTTTATGATGGGTATCAAGGATGCCGACAAGTTTGAAAGGCGCTATATTAAGAAAAATAATATTTTATGTGTCTTAATGGATGAGATCATTGAAAAAGGTATTGCCGCGGCTCTAAAGAAAATAAAACAGCAAATATCAGGTAGGCCGGTGCATGTTAGCTTGGATATAGATTCCATTGATGTTAGCGAAGCCCCTGGCACGGGTATTATCAATAAAGGCGGGCTAAGCTACCGCGAAGTATCGTATTTATGCCGTAATTTAGCTCAAGAAAAGATTGTAGCTATTGATTTAGTTGAGGTTAATCCCACTAGGGACATAGCCGACAAGACAATTAATTTATCTGCTGAACTGATAATTAATTTATTAGGAGGGCAGTGGTCTGTTTATGATAGGTATTTAGATGCTAAGCACTAGCGTTTTAATATAAATTTAGTTACAATATAAGAATATTATGAAGCCTCAAGATAATGATTTTCCAATAGACCAAATAAAGTCAGATAACCAAGTGGTACCTGGTGTGCCTATTGATTCACACCCTCAGCCCCCTGGAGGCGTTTCTTTTCAGCCTCAAACTAGCCCCCAGCAACCTCTCCCGGAATGGCAACAAGCGGCACAAGTTGATGCTAGCATGATTAAGCCTCAGGATATGACTTTATCTGTAGAATCAAATGTGCCTTTAGACCCCACCCTAGCTATGCCGGGTACTCCTACTCCAGGTAGTTTTGCCTCGCCACCTGAATCAACTGTGCCTTTTGACTCCACACCCGCTCCACTGAATGTTCCTACTGCAGATAGTATTACTACCCCTACCCCTGACGCACCAGATACATATAATGCCTCTACCGTTAATGATGCAATTCAACAGCCACCAATAGCACCAAGCTCGCCTGAGCCTGCAGATATCATGGGAGGCGAGACGCCTGGCGGAACCTTGCCGGCAGATATGCCAGGAGCAGACCAGGTAACGGCTGGGCTAGCACCTACCCAACCAAACTATTCTCAGCCAGGTACTTTGCCTGGAGCCGACCAGCTTGGGCCAGGGGCAGTTGGTTTGGATGCACCCAATATGATGGGGAGTTATGGCCCACCACCCCGAAAAAGCGGGAAGCTACTGTTTATAATTGTTGGCGTGGTATTAGGGCTAGCCCTAATAGGCGGTGGCATCTTCTACTTTACTGTAGTTGCTAAAAAACAGAACGAAAATGTTACTCCTACGCCTACCCCCCAGCCCGAGCCTGCCCCTGTCCCTGCACCGACTTCAGGTCCTGCTACCCCCCCCGAAGGCTATGAAACAATTACCAAGCAGTGCTACACATTTGCACTTATCGTGCCAAATGCCATACCTAAAGACGAAAATTGTCTTTTTGCCAAAACAACCTTTGGTAAAAAGCTAATCAGCACAATTGCCGTAGATACCAAGACGGATAGCTACCAAAAGATTGACGATTATTTAACCGTGGTAGGCGAATCTAGGACTCTAGTGTCCAGCGAGCCTATAAAATTAGACAATTTAGACGCAACCCAAGTAATTTATAAGGCACCAGATGGCAGAACTTATTCTTTGGTCGCCTTACTGATAGTCAGCAAAACCTATCAGCAAGATGGTAAAGCTGTTACGGTTGTTGCTGTTACTACGAGCTACCAAGACGAATTTGATATATCAGTTACAAAAAATGTAATTGATACTTGGCGCTGGCAATAATCTTTGCCGTTAGCATTAACCGTCGTAACTCAATAAATTAACAATAAGCTTGATTATTTTATAGTATAGGTGTATTTTTGGTGAATACGCCAAAAGGCGTCGTACCAGAAAGGTCGAGATATGAGAAAACGACGAGCTACGCCGTTGCCCCAAGCAGTCGATGAGTTAATTGCAAGCTTTCTACGCAATTGGGAACGAAATTGGCAAGATTTCTCTAATTTCACCTCCATAGAACGAGCTGTCATCAAGGCTCATCTTACCGGGAATATTATGTCTAGTTATATTAAGTCCGGCCGGATTACGTTTTCTAGGCGGGACCTTAGTGCTGCGATTAAGCACCTGGCTATGGTATCTCAGCAGAAACTTAGCAATAACTCAAACAGCGATGTAGCTAGCCAATGCTTTGACTATGTTGGCCTGTACCTTACTGGGTGGGATAAGACACCTCAATACAACCAAGAGGAGCTCTCTGCCATTCGAATCAAACTCTACGTATCCGTTCGCGATAATTACCAGCAAAGCGGATTGACCCAGCTAGCTTTTAGTGACACCGATTTAGCTGACGCTGAAGAATTTATCGTGAAGCTTCGTCGCAAGAAGCAGGCTGAAGCTCGTGCTGACGAGCGCGATGAAAAGATCTGCGTTTTAAGAAGACGCTATGGTGCCTTAGCACTCCCTGTGACGGTACTCCACCACCCGGGAGATTAATCTCAAAATATTTTCGGCCCATTTTTTATGGGCCGAACTTTTATTATGTTTGCTTTTATAACGGCGGTATAAGACTATAATAGATATATGAACGATGTAGATGAAGTCAAATCGCGCCTCGACATAGTCGATGTCATAAGCGGGTACGTGCCATTAAAGCAAGCCGGCAAGAGCTTTAAGGGTCTTAGCCCCTTTAAGACCGAAAAAACACCGTCCTTTATTGTTAGCCCTGACAAAAACATCTGGCATGATTTTAGTTCTGGCAAGGGTGGCGATGTTATTAGTTTTGTAATGGAGATGGAGGCTTTGAGCTTTCCTGAAGCCCTCGAGATGCTCGCCAAACGAGCCGGTGTTAAGCTCAAGCCTAGAGCTAGCGGTAGCGGTAACCAAGCTAATAGTAGCCAAAAGACCAATCTCTATAATGCTAGCGAATTGGCTATGGGGTATTTTCATTTGTGCCTGTCAAAAAACGAGCTCGCCAAAGCTTATTTTATTAAAACTAGAGGCTTGACTTCGGCAACTATTAAAAACTACAAGCTAGGGTATGCACCTGATAGCTGGGAATCGCTCACCAACTATTTGACCAAAAAAGGTTTTGCAGTTAAAGATTTAATTACTGCTGGCCTTTGCGTCGAAGGCAAGCAGGGCAAAGGGGCCTACGATCTTTTTAGGAACCGCGTGATGTTTCCTGTTTTTGATACCCAGGCCCGCGTAGTCGGGTTCAGCGCCAGGATACTCGGCACAGAAAAAACCGCCAAATATATTAATACCCCGCAGACGCCAATATATAATAAAAGTGAGGCAATCTACGGGCTAGCTCAAGCCAAGGAAGGCATTAGACAAAAGGATTTAGTAGTAGTGGTGGAGGGCAATATGGATGTCGTAGCACTTGCTAATGCTGGCTTTGGAAATGTCGTAGCCAGTAGTGGGACTGCTTTAACCGAATTGCAATTGAAGCAACTGGGCAGGCTGACAAAAAATATCGCCTTTTGCTTTGACAGCGATGAGGCCGGAATTGCCGCAACGCTCCGCGCTATTGAAATTGCTGGCGATATGGATGTGAAGATTGATATTATCCTACTCAATGGCGCCAAGGACCCTGACGAGCTTTTAAAGAAGAGTAAAGTAGCGTGGCAGAAGGCAGTTGATGGTGCTATGTATGCACCCGACTACCTTATATCTTTCGCCAAGGATAAATACAATATTAGTACTGCACCTGGAAAAAAACAGTTCATTAAATTTATTGTTCCAATGCTTGCTAGTTTAAAAGATGATATTGAAAACCAGCACTATGTTAAAAAAATTGCCCAGCTACTAGATGTGACTGAGGCAAGTATAAATAAATTAATCTTACAAAAATCAAATTTTCAAGTGTCCCATCAAGTACCAAATACTGGGTCCGATGTTAATGGCGAGCAAGGTGTAGAAGATACCCCCCAGGAGCAACGCAAGCTGGCCAGACAGGAAAAGCTAGAGCAAAATCTCTTGGAACTGTGTTTGGCATATCCAGAAGTTGTATCCTCACTAGAGGATTTAGACTTAGCAAAAACTACCGACTTGCATCGTGGTATCTTTAAGGTGCTTAAAAATACCCCGAAAGCAAAGTTTACTGCGCTGTTAAAGTCATTGCCCAAAGAGGAAAATTATGTTAAAATTCTTGCATTAAGAGGTGAGCAAAATTACGCTGACTTATCAGCGCACGATATCAGGCTCGAAGCCTTCACCCAGGTTGCTAGAATTCAAGAGGTTAGTAGGCAGACAGCTAAGCACCAATTAGCTAGAGAGGTATCCCAAGCGGAAGTAGAAGGGGATACAAAAAAAACCAAGCAACTGCTAAGAGATTACCAAGCTTTATTAAACGAGGACTAATAATATATGCCGAGGCGAGCCAAACCCATCCCAGAACCAAAGTTAGCAAATGATTTTAGTGTAGATATCGAAAAGTTAATAGTTAAAGGTAGACAGCAGGGTTTTGTAACTCAACAAGAAATCCAAGCTACTATCCCAGATGCAGAGGATAATGTTGATCTGCTAGATGATTTATATTCACAACTTATCGATAAGGGGATTGAAGTTACTGATCAGAAAGATAAGCTATGGGAAACCGAGCCAGAGGAAGATGTTGAAAACGCCACTAATGAGGCCAATATTAAAGATATTGCCGACGATTCGGTGCGTTTGTATCTTAGAGAAATTGGCAAGATTTCTCTCATTACAGCTGACGAAGAAGTATCGCTCGCCAAAAGGATTGAAAAGGGCGATAAGGCTGCCAAAGACGCTCTGGCTGAAGCCAATATGCGCCTTGTAGTTAGTATTGCTAAAAAATATATTGGGCGTGGGCTAGATTTATTAGACCTTATTCAAGAGGGTAACACCGGGCTATTGCGAGCCGTTGAAAAGTTTGATTACCACAAAGGTTTTAAGTTTAGTACCTACGCTACCTGGTGGATTCGCCAAGCCATTACCCGCGCAATTGCCGATCAAGCTAGGGTTATTAGAATACCTGTCCATATGGTAGAAACTATCAATAAATTAATCCGTACTCAACGCCGATTAACTCAGGAACTTGGTCGAGAGCCATTGCCAGAAGAAATAGGAGCTGAAATGGAGATTGATGTTGATAAGGTTAATCATATTCTAAAAATCTCTCAAGACACCACGAGCTTGGATGCTGCAGTTGGCGAAGATGAAGACTCTAGCTTAGGTGATTTTATTCAGGATGAAGACAGCGTTAGCCCAGAGGAAGCTGCTACCTATGAACTCCTCAAGGAACATATCGACGATACACTAGAGCTGCTATCGCCACGAGAACAAAAAATATTGCGCATGCGATTTGGCCTTGAAGACGGACGCAGCCATACTCTAGAGGAAGTAGGTCGGGAATTTGGTGTCACCCGTGAACGCATTCGACAAATCGA